>NZ_FUWM01000003.1 GCF_900167185.1 Selenihalanaerobacter shriftii | reverse complement strand
CTAGAGAAATATTTAAAGAAAAAATATCGGTTGCTTAACAAATATAATTTTATTCTAAATACCACAGTAAAATCAGATACAATTTTAATTGTTTTCCTTAGCTGAAGATTATAAAATATTTTTTAGATCAGTACAAGGATAAAGGCTTTGCCCGTGCTATCGCACGTCCTTGACAGATTTAAAAAATATATTTTGAGTATTTGTAGGGAAAACAAATGAATTATTATTTAAAGTATTGATATATAATTATTATAGATAAGCAGATCATTTATTTTTATGTAAAATTTTGGATAAATAAACAGAGGACAATTTTTTTAGAAAAACCGTGCATTTAACCTTGCAATTCTCAATTATTTAGTTAATCATTATTAAACTTGCAAAGAGTTGGAGAATATGCTAAAATGTTATGTGGACATAATGTATATATTTTTAGTAATGGTAAGAGTGGGGGCGAGTTGTTTGACCCACTCTTTCCTTTGTTGTTAATCAAAAAAATCATCTTTTTTAGGTGAGTTAAAGATAGATTTAAAGATTAGACTCGTAGTAATGTAGTGAGCATTGTAATAGAATAATGCAAAGCCTTTAGGGAAGACTAAAAAGAAAAGGAGGGAACAATTAGATGGGGAAGAAGACAGAGGATTATGTTTTCGATTTAGCTCAGCCGATTATTAAAGAAGAAGAATTAGAGCTAGTAGATGTAGAATATCAAAAAGAAGGTCAAAATTGGATTTTAAGAATTTTTATTGATGATGAAGCAGGTATAACTTTAGAAAACTGTCAAAATGTTAGTAAAGAGATAAGTAACTTACTAGATATTGAAGACCTTATTGAAGATTCATATATATTGGAAGTTTCTTCACCAGGCTTAGATAGACCTTTAAAGAAGGATGAGGATTTTATAAGATTTTCAGGTCATTTAGTTGATATTTCTACATATGCACCTGTTGATGGTAGTCGGTCATTTACTGGAGAATTATTAGGTATGCATGATGATAAGGTTAAATTGAAAACAGATGATAATGAAGTTATCGAAATTCCTAGGGCTAAGATTGCAAAAGCTAATTTAGCTTTGGATTTTTAGGAATTACTAAGGGAGGCGTTTAGCATGAATGTAGAATTGATTCGGGCGTTAGAAGATATTGAGAAGGATAAAGGGATTCCTAAAGAAATGTTGTTGGATGCTATCAAAGCAGCACTTAAGTCTGCTTATAAGAAGAATTTTGGTTCTGTGCAAAATGTAGAAATAGACATTGAAGAGGATGTTGGAGAAGTAAATGTTTACTCCAATAAGGAAGTAGTAGAAGAAGTAGAGGATTCCAATGTTGAGATTTCTTTAGCTGAAGCTCAGGAAATAGCCCCTGATTATGAGTTAGGAGATATGGTTAAAATTGAAGTTACGCCTGGTAATTTTGGACGAATAGCTGATCAGACAGCTAAACAGGTTGTTATTCAGAGAATTCGGGAAGCAGAAAGAGACATAGTTTATGAAGAATTTGCAAACTTAGAAGGAGATATTCTAACCGGAATTATTCAACGTTATCATAAGGATAATGTGATTGTTGATCTAGGTAGGACTGAAGCTATCTTAATTCCACCAGAACAGATTCCTAATGAAGCATATGAACCAAATGAAAGAATTAAGATTTATATTGTAGAAGTCAAGCAGACTACTAAAGGTCCAAATATTTTAGTTTCGAGAACTCATCCAGGACTTTTAAAACGATTATTTGAGTTAGAAGTTCCAGAGATTCATGATGGAATTGTGGAAATTGAAGCAATAGCACGTGAAGCAGGATATAGGTCTAAGATGGCTGTATATTCCAATGATTCTGAAGTAGATGCTATTGGTGCTTGTGTGGGACCTAATGGAATGAGAGTGCAAGCAGTAGTTAATGAGTTAAATGATGAAAAGGTAGATATTGTAAGGTGGAGTGAAGATCCTGCTAAATTAATTTCTAATTCTTTAAGTCCAGCTGAAGTATTAGAAGTAAAAGTAGAAGAAACTGAAAAGGTAGCGGAAGTAATTGTTCCTGACTATCAATTATCATTAGCTATTGGGAAAGAAGGTCAAAATGCTAGGTTAGCTGCTAAGTTAACTGGTTGGAAAATAGATATCAAGAGTGAATCACAAGTTGAAGAAAAAGCATTAGATGATGAAGAAGTATTAGATGATATAGAAAGTTCGGAGGAAGTAGAAACGGAAGAACTCAGCTCTGATTTTGATTTTACAGAGATAGATTTAAGTGAGGAGTCTGAATAATTAGTTGGAGGTGTGTAATATGGGAAAGGTTAGAGTTTATAAATTAGCTCAGGATTTAGAGTTATCTAGTTCAGAAGTAATAGAGTTATTAAATGAACTAGATGTAGATGTAAGTAGTCATATGAGTACTATTGACACAAAGACATCTGAATTATTAATGGAGATGGTATTAGACCAAGAAGCAGGAGATATTAATGGTACCCCTAATGTAGATACACAAGATGAAAATAAAAATATAGATAACCAAGAAAAAAATAACGGTGAGAATGAAAGTGAGGAAAATGTAATTAAAGTTGACAGTTCATTAACAGTTAAGAAGTTAGCTGAAAAGCTAGAGGTGGAACCCAATTCATTGATGCAGGAATTAATTGGGTTAGGGATTATGGCTACAATCAATCAAGAATTAGATGAAGACACTATTGAAGTTATAGCTGATGAATATGGCTATGAAGTTACGACTGAGCCTGAAGAAGAAATTAAAGAAGAAGATTTAGGATTAAATGAATTAGTTCAAGATATAGAAGATAATCCTGAAGATTTACAGGATAGACCAGCAGTGGTTACAGTAATGGGTCATGTTGACCATGGTAAGACTACATTATTAGATGTTATTCGAAAAGCTAATGTAACTGCTAGTGAAGCAGGTGGAATTACTCAACATATAGGTGCTTATCAAGCAAATATTAATGGAGATAAGCTTACATTTTTGGATACTCCTGGTCACGAAGCATTTACTTCTATGCGTGCTAGAGGAGCACAAGCAACGGATATTACTATTTTAATAGTTGCTGCTGATGATGGAGTTATGCCACAGACAGTTGAGGCTATTAATCATGCTCAAGCAGCGGAGGTTCCAATTATTGTTGCTATTAATAAGATTGATAGGCATAATGCTCAACCAGAACGGGTAAAACAAGAGTTAACAGAGTATGGTTTGGTACCAGAAGAGTGGGGCGGAGATACTATTTGCGTACCAATATCTGCCTTAAAGAAAGAAAATATAGATGGTCTATTAGAGATGGTTACTTTAGTAGCTGAAATGGAGGAGTTAAAAGCAAATCCTGATCGGCCAGCTAATGGAGTAATTGTAGAAGCAGAATTAGATAAAGGTAGAGGAGCTGTAGCGACTGTTTTAGTACAAAACGGCACTTTAAAAATAGGAGATTCAATAGTAGCCGGATTATCTCATGGTCGAGTAAGAGCTATGATTGATGATCAAGGAGAAAGAATAGAAGAGGCTGGACCTTCAACTCCAGTTGAAGTTTTAGGCTTTAATTCTGTGCCACAAGCAGGAGATTTATTACAAGTATTAGAGGATGAAAAAGAAGTTAGAAATTTAGCTGAAGATCGTCAGAGTAAAAAACGACAACAAGATTTAGGCCAAAAGCAGACAGTAAGTTTAGATGACTTATTTGAACAGATTCAGCAAGGAGAAATAAAAGATTTAAATTTAATTATTAAAGGTGATGTACAAGGATCAGTAGAAGCCGTTAAGGATGCTATAGTACAGCAAAGCACTGAAGAAGTACAGGTTAAAGTTGTACATAGTGGTGTAGGAGCTATTCGTGAGGCTGATATTATGTTAGCTACTGCTTCTAATGCTATTGTAATTGGATTTAATGTTAGACCTGACAATAATGCCCGTCAAATAGCTGAAAAAGAGAAGGTTGACGTTAGAACTTATCGTGTAATCTATAAAGCTATTGAAGATATAAGAGCAGCTATGGAAGGACTATTAGATCCAGACTATAAAGAGATAGTATTAGGACGAGTAGAAGTTAGAGATACGTTTGGTATTCCTAAAGTAGGTACTATTGCGGGATCTTATGTGACAAGTGGTAAAGTAAATAGAAATGCTCAGGCTAGATTATTAAGAGATGGAGTAGTTATATTTGAAGGAGATATTAGTTCACTTAAACGATTTCAAGATGACGTACGTGAAGTCTCTCAAGGTTATGAATGTGGAATAGGTTTAGAAAACTTCAATGATATCAAACAAGGAGATGTTGTTGAAATATATGATTATGAAGAAGTTAAAAGAACCTTGTAATTAATAGGAGTGATTTGGTATGGCGAATCATCGCCCAAGAAGAGTAGGAGAATTAATAAAAAAAGAGATTAGTCAAATGTTACTACAAGATGAAATAAAAGACCCTCGAATTGGATTTGTAACTATAACTGATGTTGAAGTTTCCGGTGATTTAAGACATGCTAAAGTATTTGTTAGTGTTTATGATAAAGATGAAGGAGTCAAAGAAGAGACTATGGAAGGGTTAGAGAATGCCATTGGTTATATCCGCCGTGAGTTAGGGCAGCGCATTCGTCTTAGACATACACCAGAGATCCTATTTAGATATGATAATTCTATTGAACGTGGAACTAAGATTTTTAAAATTTTAGAGGATTTGAAGAATGAAAATGATGAATAAAAGGATTGGGTGCTATGAAAAAGTATCAAAATTTGATTAATCTTATAGATAAAAGAGATACCTTCTTATTGACTTCCCATGTTAGCCCAGATGGAGATAGCATAGGTTCACTTTTAGGATTAAAATATTTATTAGAACCTTATGCTAAAGAGATTGATATTATTTTAGCTGATCCAGTACCAGAGTACTTAAGATTTTTAAATGGAACAGACGACATACATTTATATGAAGAACTAGATTTTAAAATGAATAAAAAGGATTATGATCTGTATTTCACCTTAGATTGTGGAACTTTAGAAAGAATTGGAGAAGTACAGCAGCTTATATCAGCAGATGAGAAGATAATTAATATAGATCATCATGGGGATAATAATGAGTACGGAGTCTATAATTATGTAGACTCCACAGTTTCTGCTACTGGTGAGTTGATTTATAATTTGGCCATAGAGTTAGGAAGTAATTATCAGGTTGACTTTGGCATGGCAATTACTACGGCAATTATTACTGACACTGGTAATTTTAAATATTCAAATACTTCCTCTGAAACACACAGAATTATTGCAGATATGTTAGAACTTGGAGTGGATACTCAAAAGATAATTAAACAGGTTTATGGAACTGAAAGTTATAGTAGCCTAAGATTAAAAGGTGAAGCATTAAATAATCTACAAATAGCTGCTCAACAACAAATTGCATGGATAAGTATAAATCAAGAGACATTAGACCATCTAGGAGCTACTTGGGAAGATACAGAAGGATTAGTAAATTATCCTCGTAGCTTAAAAGATGTAGAAGTAGGAATCCTTTTTAAGGAAGTGGGTTTTAATAAAACTCGAGTTAGTTTTAGGTCGAATACTTACTTTCCAGTTGATGAATTTGCTCATGAATTTGGTGGTGGTGGTCATTCTAGAGCCGCCGGATGTACTATTCAATTACCATTAATAGAAGCTGAAGAGCTAGTAATAGACAAATTAGAATCTAAGTTTTAAAAAGCAAGCTAAGTGTTAAAGATGAATGCAAGGTATAATTAATATGCTAAAATCATCGAGGATGATCTCTTTAAACCGGTTAGACTTTTTTGTTAAAGGGGAGAGATTAACATGGAAGTGATTCGAGGTAATTCAATTAAATCAGAGAATGAAGAGGTAGTGGTAGCTTTAGGAACTTTTGATGGAATTCATTATGGTCATCAGCAAATTCTGAATGAAGCGATTAAGAGTGCTGATGAGCTAGGTTGCAAGAGTGCTTTATTTAGTTTTACTCCCCATCCTTTGAGTGTAGTTACTCCTAAAAAGGCTCCATTTTTAATAACTAGTTGGGAACAGAAATTTAAAATTTTAGAAGAGCTTGGTATTGATAAAGTGTTTTTAGAGGAATTTACTAATGAGTTTTCTAAATTGCATTTTGAAGACTTTGTCAAGGATTACCTAGTTGAGGGGATTAATGCTAAAAAAATAATAGTTGGAAAAGATTTTAGGTTTGGATATAAAGGATTAGGTAATGTGGGTAGACTAAAGAAGTTAGGAAAAAAGTTTAACTTTGAAGTTGAGGTATTAGTCCCTGTGAAAATCGATAAACAGGTAGTTAGTAGTACTTATATTAGAAATTTGATTAAAAAAGGCCAAATAGGAGATGTAAAGAAGTATTTATCTAGAAATTATTTTTTAGAGGGGCAAGTAATTAATGGGGACCAGCGTGGTAGAGAGTTAGGCTTTCCAACGGCTAATTTAAAACCAGTAACAAACTATGTTATTCCTAAAACTGGAGTTTATGCTATCTATGCCCACATAGGTGATGAACGATTGCAAGGAATAGCTCATTTAGGTCCGCGGCCAACATTTAATAAGCATGAATTTACGATTGAAGTTCATATTTTTGATTTTACAGGTAATCTTTATCAACAAGAGATTGAAGTAGAATTTATTAAACGATTACGTGGTGAATTATGTTTTAAAGATGAAATAGCATTAATTAGTCAAATTGAAAATGATATAAGAAAAGCTAAAGAACTATTAACTAAAAATAGAAATTAGTTTACAACCTAATAACTTTATGTTAAAATTATATAGAAGTTTAAACCATTGACTAGGAGTCGCGAGTCACCAACGTACTTCTTGGTTAATGGGGATTAAAATTAGGGAGGTGAAGCAGTAATGTTAGAATTAGAAGAGAAGCAAGAATTGATTGAAAAGTTTAAGCGTCATGAAGATGATACAGGTTCTCCGGAGATACAGGTTGCTATTTTAACTGCTCGTATTGAAGAGTTAACAGAGCATCTTAAGATGCATAAAAAAGATCATAACTCTCGACGTGGTCTACTAAAGATGGTTGGGAAAAGGAAGAGACTACTTAAGCATTTAAGAGATTCTGATGTAGAAAGATATAGAACGTTAATTGATGAATTAGGACTTAGAGGCTAAATAATTAAGAGCGGGAGATCCCGCTCTTAAATTTTAGCATTTTTTACTATAAGTAATTATTTTACATATTGCATAAATTATAAAAGAAAAGGAGAGTTGATATATGAGCAAAGAATGGAGTATGGAGCTTGGTGGTAGACAGATTACTGTTGAAGCAGGAAGTTTAGCCCAACAAGCTAATGGTTCAGTTTTAGTTAGATATGGTGAGACCGTTGTATTGGTGACAGCTACCATGGCAGATCCACGACCTGGAATTAACTATTTTCCATTAATGATTAATTATGAAGAACGTTTATATGCTGCTGGTAAGATTCCAGGAGGATTTATTAAGAGGGAAGGAAGACCTAGTGAGGTAGCTACGTTAACATCTAGGTTAATTGATAGACCGTTGCGTCCACTATTCCCTAAAGGATTTAGAGATGATGTACAAATCATAGCAACTGTTTTGTCAGTTGATAATAATAATGCACCTGATATAGTAGCCATGATTGGGGCATCTGCTGCGTTAGCTATTTCTGATATTCCTTTTGATGGGCCTATTGGTGGAGTAAATGTGGGTATGATTAATGATGACTTTATAATTAACCCTACATTAGATCAGAAAGAAGAAAGTCCTTTAGATTTAATTGTTGCTGGAAATAAAGATGGCGTAATGATGGTAGAAGCCGCTTCTAATGAAGTTTCAGAAGCAGATATGATCGAAGCTATTGAATTTGGTCAAAAAGTAAATGAAAAAGTAATAAAGTTTCAAGATAAGATAGTAGATGAGATAGGTAAAGAGAAAGCAGATGTGGACTTAGTTACCGTTGAAGACCAAGAGGTTGAAAAAGAAGTTAGAGAATATGTAGGTACAAAGCTTAAAGAAGCAGTACAGAATAAAGATAAAGCTACTAGAGATAAAGAAGTTGATGAAGTTAAGGCAGAGGTTAAGGAGCATTTTCAAAAGAAGTTTAATGAGAACGAAGAGTTAGAAGGTGCACAAATACAAGAGAAGATGAAAGTAGTTAGTCAAACTTTAGATGTGATTCTAAAAGATGATATCCGCAGTGTAGTATTAGATGAAGGAGTTAGAATTGATGGACGAGCTACTGATGAGGTCCGTCCTATTTGGTGTAAAGTAGGTGTGTTACCAAGAACTCATGGTTCTGGAGTCTTCACTAGAGGTCAGACGCAGGCGATGACTGTGGCTACTTTAGGTGCTGTTGGAGATGAACAGATGTTAGATGGATTAGAAGACCAAGAATCTAAAAGATATATGCATCATTATAATTTCCCATCATTCAGTGTAGGTGAGACAGGACCTATTAGAGGACCAGGACGTCGTGAAATAGGTCATGGTGCTTTAGGAGAAAGAGCTTTAAGGCCGATGATTCCAGGGCACGATGAGTTTCCTTATACAATTCGAATGGTTTCTGAAGTTTTAGAATCTAATGGTTCAACTTCACAAGCTAGTATTTGTGGTAGTACTTTAGCTTTAATGGATGCTGGAGTACCGATTAAAGCACCAGTTGCTGGAATAGCTATGGGATTAATGAAAGAAGGAGATAAGGTTCAAATCTTATCAGATATTCAAGGGATTGAAGACTTTAATGGTGACATGGACTTTAAGGTAGCAGGAACTGAAGAAGGAATTACAGCCTTACAAATGGATGTCAAGATTAAAGGTGTATCTAAAGAGATTTTAAAGGAAGCCTTAGAACAGGCAAGAAAAGGAAGGCTTCATATTTTAAATGAAATGTTAGAAGTAATTTCTGAATCACGAAATGAATTATCACCTTATGCTCCAAGTATTATTACTATGGAAATTGATTCTGAAAAAATTAGAGATGTAATCGGACCAGGTGGTAAAACGATCAAGAAGATTATAGAAGAAACCGGTGTTAAAATTGATATAGAAGACGATGGAACAGTCTTCATTGCAGCAGATGATCAAGAAAGTGGTCAAGAAGCTAAGAGAAGAGTAGAGAAGATAACCGAAGATGTAGAAGTAGGTAAGATCTATTTAGGTGAAGTGAAGAAAGTTACTAACTTTGGTGCTTTTGTAGAAGTTCTACCAGGTAAAGAAGGATTAGTTCATATTTCTGAATTAGCAGATCACCATGTAAAGAAAGTAGAAGATATTCTAAATGAAGGTGATGAAGTATTAGTTAAGGTGATTGGAATAGATGATAGAGATCGTATTAACCTATCTAGAAAAGATGCTTTACCGAAAGAAGATAAAGAAAACGATAGATAAAATTAAAATTTTATCTATTGCTTTTTTCATACTTTTCTTTTAAACATAAACTGGATTTATTCTAGTTTATGTTTTTTAAGCTTTATAATCGAACATGCATTCTAGAGGAAGGTGAAATAGATGAAATTAGGTGCCCATGTATCAATTGCTGGTGGTATAGATAAAGCAGTAGATAGAGCTAAAGATTTAGAAACAAATGCATTCCAAATTTTTGCGAAGAATCCTAGAGGTTGGAAAGGAAAGACTTTAAAAGAAGAAGAAGTTGAATTATTCAAAACTAAAGTTAAAGATGAGATGTTTGAGGCAGTAGTTGTCCATGTCAATTATTTAATTAATTTAGCTACTCCTAAAGATGAGTTGTATCAAAAATCAAAAGATGCACTTAAAGATGATATCAAACGAGCAGATTGTTTAAATGCTGATTATTTAGTTTTACATCCAGGGAACCATACTGGTTCAGGGATTGAAGCAGGGATTAATAGAATTAATCAAGCATTAAAAGAAGTTATTGCTGAAGCTAATCCTAAAGTAAAATTATTATTAGAAAATGTAGCTGGGGCTGGTACTGAGATAGGAGCTAATATTGAAGAGTTATTTAAAATGAGAGTAGGCATTCAATCGGGTAAAGTAGGAGTCTGTTTAGATACTTGCCATGCTTTTGCAGCTGGCTACGATTTAAGTGAGAAAGAAGGTTTAATTAAGCTTTTAAATGAAATCGATGAGACTTTTGGAATTGATAATCTGGAAGTAATTCATACTAATGATTCTAAAGGAGAATTAGGAAATAATACAGACCGTCATTATCATATAGGTCAAGGGAAGATAGGGGTAGATGGTTTTAAAAGGTTAGTTAATCATTCCAATTTACATGATAAGGTATTTATTATTGAAACTCCAATTGATGAAAATGGTAATGATGAGTTTAACTTAAAACAGATTGAAAATTTAGTAGAATAATTTTGAGGTGGATTTAATGCTAATAGAAGACTATTTCACATCTAAAGCCCAAGATAAATTAAAAGAGAAAATTAAAGAAGTAGCTGGACAAGAAGTATATTGTATTGGACGTTTAACAGGGGAGGAGCCACTAATCAATGAAATTGAGGTGGTAGCTAGAGGTAATAAGGTGGCTGTTCCAGCTCCAGCTACTAAGTTAAGCCCAGGAGAGGTAATGATTCATAATCATCCTAGCGGTAATTTGAGTCCTTCCCAGCCTGATCTTAATTTAGCAGCTAAATTTGGAGCACAAGGCATAGGAGCTATTATTATTAATAATAAAGTAGATGATCTTTATGTAGTAGTTGAACCTAGTTTAGAATTAGAGATAACAGATTTAGATGTAGAGGAGATCAGTGAGATCTTTGTAGCTGATAATTTATTAGATCAGACATTGGCTCAATATGAATATAGGTATCAACAACAGACTATGGCTGAGGTTATTAGTAAGGCATTTAATCGAAGAACCCATTTATTAGTAGAAGCTGGAACCGGTACTGGCAAGTCTTTAGCTTACTTGATTCCAAGTATTTATTGGGCAGTCGAGAATGATCAGAAAGTAGTTGTTTCTACTAATACTATTAATCTTCAAGAGCAGTTAATAAAGAAGGATATTCCTCTTTTAAAGAAAGCATTAGATATAGAATTTAATGCTGTTTTAGTTAAAGGGAGGAGAAATTATGTCTGTTTAAGGAAGTTATATAGTCTTCAGGAATTAGCCGATCAGGTTTTAGAGAATAAAGAACGTGAATCATACTTAAAATTATTAGATTGGGCTAATGATGCGAAGACTGGGTGTCGTTCTGAATTAGTATTTCAACCAGAATATTCAGTTTGGGAACGGGTTGCTTCTGAAAGTGACACTTGTTTAAGGAGTAATTGTCATCATCATGGTGATTGTTTCTTTACTAAGGCCAGATTAAAGAGTATTAAAGCTGATATTTTAGTTGTTAATCATCACCTATTGTTTTCAGATATCGCAGTCCGTAAAGAAGAGGGAATGGATTTAGAAGTGGCAGTTTTGCCTAAATATAAACATGTTATTTTGGATGAAGCTCATAATATTGAGGAAGTTGCTACTAGTTATTTAGGTGATAGACTTAGTAAACAACATTTACTAAAGTTTTTGCATAAATTACATCCTCAGAAGGCCAAAAAGGGTATACAAGGTTTTTTAATGGAAACAAGATTTAAAATTAATCAAGCTCGTGATAAGATTGATAAAGATTTTAGAATAGAGATTCAAAGAATGATAGATAATATTTTGCAACCTCAAGTTTTAAAGACTACCGATAGGGCTAATACTTTTTTTAATCTTTTAGTTGAATTTAAGGAGCAATTAGAATCTAAAGAAGAAAAAGAGAGTAAGTTAAGATTAAAAGAAGAGATAATAGAAGTTGAAGAATGGCAGCGAATAGAAGATGAAACAGAGAATTTGTTGGTAGCAATGAATCAGCTTAATCGAAAATTATCTGGATTACAAAATAAGATTGAATTATTGGCTGATGCAGATATTGAAGATTATGAAGGTTTATTAGTGGATTTAGTGTCTAAGATAGGTCGTTTAAAAGAGATGAGTAAAATACTTGACACAGTCATAAATGAAAATGATTCAGAAAGAGTAGATTGGTTAGATATAAGTAGAAATAGTAAGGATCAAGTAAAATGCAGTTTGAATTCAGCTCCGATTAATATATCTAATGAATTTAGAGATAATCTTTTAATTGAAATGGATTCTATTATATTTACTTCAGCTACTTTAACTATTGATAAATCCTTTAATTATATTAGAGATAGATTAGGATTAGATGAGGATTTAGTAGCGGAATTAAGAACAGGAGACCCATTTAATTATCAAGAACAAGCTATGTTAGGGATTCCTACTGACCTTAGAGAACCATATAGTCCAGAGTTTACCTCTCAAGCATTAAATATCTTAAAAGAGTTGTTAATTGAAAATCAAGGACGGAGCTTAGTTTTATTTACTTCTTATGGGATGTTAAATCAATTTTATTATAAATTAAAGCCTCAGTTAGAAGAGACAAAACTAAGTTTATATCGGCAAGGGGAGAAGTCTAGACACTTATTAGTAAAGGATTTCAAACAGGAAATGGCACCAGTGATTTTTGGGACAGCTAGTTTTTGGGAAGGAATTGATATTCCTGGTGAACAATTGAGTTCAGTAATTATTGTAAAGTTACCTTTTGAAGTTCCGACTGATCCAATTATAGAAGCTAAAGTAGAGGAATTACAGGATGAAGGTAGAAATGCTTTTAGGGAATATATGTTACCAAGAGCAGTAATTAAATTTAAACAAGGATTTGGCAGATTAATTAGAACTAATAATGACCAAGGGTCAGTTATTGTTTTAGATAAAAGAATTATTACTAAGAGATATGGTAAGAATTTTATTAATTCTATTCCCCAGGGTTGTCAGATAGTAGTTGATAAATCTAGTCACCTTTTTAAAAAAATTAAAGAATTTAAAGATTAAAACAGGAATTGAAATATAGAATCGCGAAATAAGAGTATGAGTTAAACAATTTATATTAATTTGACAACTAGGAGGATGGGTATGCGTCAGAAGAGATTAGTTATGGTTTTTCTTATTTTATCTATTTTATTACTTATGTTAGGGAGTATAGGAATTGCTTCTCCTAAATTTGAACTTTACTATAAAGTTCAATCAGGGGACACTTTAATTGGGATTGCTAGAGAATTTGGTACTTCAGTGGATAAATTAAAGGAAGTAAATAATTTAGAAGATAGACAGATTAAAGCCGGGGAAGAAATTATAATTCCTCAAAAGTATGAAATAAAGGATGATAAAAAGAATACAGATAATAGTAAATTATTAGCTGAATTATATGAAGATAATAGTAATAATAATTATAAGTTAAAAAGCAATAATACTGGTAAGGTGATTATTAAGATAAATAAAGATTCTACTGAAAATATAGATGTTTCAAACCTTAGAACTTTGGACTATTATATTAAATCAGGAGATACTATTTATGAATTAGCGCAAGAGTTTAATACTTCAGTAGCAGTAATTAAAAAATTAAATGATTTAAAAGAGAGTGATATAATAAAAATAGGAGATCAAATAGCTTTACCGATTAATAATTTAACTCCGAAACAAGTAATTTCAAAGACAATATCACGTGAAGAATTAGACTTGTTAGCCAGATTAATTAGTGGTGAGGCAAGAGGAGAGTCATACATTGGACAGGTTGCAGTAGGAGCTGTGGTTTTAAATCGAGTAGTAGATGATTATTTTCCAGATACTATAAGATCAGTTATATATCAAAAAGGGCAATTTAGTCCTGTGAGTAATGGTCAGATTAACATTAAACCTAATTGGACGGCTTATCAGGCAGCTAAAGCTGCTTTAGCTGGACAAGATCCCTCTCGAGGAGCAGTATATTTTTATAATCCCAAAACCGCAAAGACTTTATGGTGGTTATCAACTCGAGATACTATTGTTAAGATTGGAGATCATGTATTTGCCAAATAATTTAAAATTTAATAAGTATAACTAAGAAAGACCTGCCTCAATTAAAGAGGGAGGTCTTTCTTAGTTATAGCATTATTAAGGAGGAGATGCCCATTGATCGATTTTATTTTCTTACCAGAAATCAGAATTTGAACCTTTTCAATCTCAGAAAATTGAGTTAAGGTTTTTACGATAGAAGAGACAGTTAAGATTTCACTGGTACTTCCTCCCCAATGATTAGTTGTCAATTCTTCACTAAAATTAACATAAGCTATGTCATTCTTCACTTCAATCCCTAATAATTTAGTTTCTGGTGGTATTACTGGATAGAGATTTGAATTAGGTTTAGGTCCAGAGATTAAATCCAGTAAAGATCTATAAGCAATGTTTTCTATTAAAGATTGATTATTAGTAAATATTTTAGTAACAGGGATCTCTTTTGCAACAGGAGTTAAGCTTTCTTGATTATTATTAGCTTCAGCAAAATAAAGTTTAAAATTATTATCAATTGTAATTTTTTCTTTTGGATAATTATTAGTTAAAGAGGCTGGTTTCTCCTTGTTAGATGGAGGTAAATGTAAATTGCTATTTAGATAATTAATAATACCTTGTTCAATAGCTTTAGCAATCTTTTTTCTAGTTTTGTTATTAGTTAAGCGCTGATAGTCTTCAGGATTACTTAAAAAGCCTACTTCTACTAAAACTGCTGGCATTTTAGTCCTTTCTAACACATAAAATGCTCCAGGTTTCACTTGACGATAATTTTTGGGTTGAATAGCAATCAATTCTTTTTGGATAAATTTAGCAAGCTTTTTGCTTTTTGCTGAGTTTGGGGTATAGAAAGTTTGACCACCGAAGGATTTAGTACTTGGAAAACTATTAACGTGTATGCTAATAAATAAGTCAGTATTTTCTTGATTAGCTAATTTAGCTCTATATATAATATCTTTATTCCGATTATTCTGGTATAAAGAGTCACTTGCACGAGACATTATTATTTTCATGTTACCTTTATTTAGGTAATTAGCTAAATGTTTAGCTATTGATAAATTAATATCCTTTTCATGAGTACCGTTATTACGAGTGCCTGTGTCTATCCCACCATGACCAGCATCTATTATGATTCTCTTTTCTAACGTTGAATAATTATTATTTTGAGTGATACCGCTGGCAAATATACTACAAATAAAGAAGAGGATAGCAATTCCAATAATTAACTTTTGTTTAGTAATAATTAAAAAACTAGTTCTTTTCATCTTTTAAGCTCCTTGTGTGTCTATCTATAAAATTATATTAAATTCTAAAGAAAATATGTTCAGTAAAATTTACCAGTATATATTCTAGGTATATTTAAACTCTGTTATGAATAAGTAGTTAGCAGGGATGGTCATTATAAGGAGGAATTAATGATGAGTTTATATCTTTCAAAAAGAATTGCGTTTATGTTAACTTTAATTATTGGAATAGGAATCTTTCTTTTAGGAAATTTAAGCCCGAATTTGAGTAAGCAGGTGATGATGCTGACCTCAGACAGATTAGTTCCTGTTTATAAGGTTGACACGCGAAAGAAAAAAGTAGCTATTACTTTAGATGGTATGTGGGGAGCGAAATATACTCCACGATTATTAGAGATTTTCAAAGAAAACGATATACAAATTACTTTCTTTTTTGGCGGTAATTGGTTAGAGGATTATCCAGATATGGCTAAAAAGATAGTTGATAATGGACATGAAATTGGAAATCATACCTATAGTCACCCTCATTTAAATTCTTTAACCAAAGAAGAAATAGAAGAAGAATTAGTTAGAAATCAGCAATTAATAAAAAATCTAGTAGGTGAACAGCCAAAATTATTTAGACCACCGTTTGGTGAATATAGTAATAAAGTAATTAATGTAGCAAAAGATTTAAACTTTCAAACAATCCAATGGAGTATAGATTCCTTGGACTGGAAAGAACCAGGAGCTGATGTAATTACAGATCGTATTTCAAAGAAAATAGGGCCAGGTGATATCATTTTAATGCATAATAATGGTTTGCATACAGCTGATGCATTAGAAGTATTATTACCAAAATTAAAGGCAAAAGGATATGAAGTAGTTAAGCTTTCGGAATTAGTATATAAAGATAATTATTATATTGAGAGCCATTCTGGAGTTCAAAAACGTAGAATCAATCCAGGGAGGGTGGACTAAGTGTTTAATAAAAAGATTAAGTTTTATTTTATACCTTTGCATCGTGGAGTTTTATTAGGGATATTATTTTTATTGATAGCTATTAGCTTTTTAGCTAATAGTTTTATGAATGAAGTAGAGCCGGTATTTAATGAAGTAAAACCATATTATCATGGGTCAGAAGATAAAGCAGAGATGGCTTTGACTATTAATGTAGCTTGGGGACAGGAACATATACCACAAATGTTAAAAGTATTAAAAGAAAAAGAGGTTAAAGCTACTTTCTTCTTTATAGGAAGATGGGTAGAAAAGTTTCCAGAATTAACTAAACAAATAGCTGAAGGCGGGCATGAGATAGGAAATCATGGTTATCGTCACTCGCATCCTAATCAGTTATCCAAACAGGCTTTGACAAATTTAATTAAAAAGAATGAAGAGTTATTGATTGAAGTAACTGGTCATCAAACTAAATTATTTGCTCCTCCTTATGGAGAATATAATGATAGAGTAGTAAAGATAGCTGATGACTTAGGATATAGAACGATCCTTTGGACAGCTGATACTATTGATTGGCAACGTCCTGCCCCAGAGGTAATAATAAGTAGAATAACTAAAAAAGCTAGTAATGGAGGAATTGTCTTAATGCATCCTACTGCACCAACTGCTAAGTCTTTACCAACCATGATAGACAAATTAAGAAAGGAAGGATATGAATTAGTAACGGTAACTCAGTTGTTAATGGGACAGGGTGATTAAATGTTAAAGAAATTTCGAGTTCAGATTATTAATTGCAATTTGATTATAGCAGTCATTTTAATAATAATATTATTTTTTTTGATTACTAATTTAATGTTAGAAAAGATAACTAGGAAATTATATGGAGTAAAACCAGGAGTTACTTATCAAGGAGAAAAGATGGAATATTTTTTTCGAAAAGAAGTTTATCAACGGATAACAGAAGACGCCATTGAAAAGCGAATCTGGAGTAAAGAAGCGACAATAGATTCTAAAACCGGCAAGATAAATGCTGAACGGCTAGGAATAATTTTAGATGTAGAAAGTACTGCAAATGAAATTATGGCTGCTGAAGCAAATACTGAAGTAAGTCCAAATATTTATAAAGTTAGACCTTATATGACTAAAGAAGTCTTGAAAGAAGTTACAGAAGTAATAGGTATTTATCGTACTTCTATAGGTGGGAGTTCAAGTAGAGTTAAGAATATTAGGTTAGCTACTAAAAGCATTAATAATACCTTAGTTTTATCTGAAGAAATTTTTTCGTTTAATGAAGTAGTAGGTCCTCGAACTAAAAAACGAGGTTATCAAGAAGCACCAGTATTCTTTAATGGAGTTGTTATGCCAGGAGTAGGTGGAGGCATTTGTCAAACTTCTAGTACTTTGTATAATGCTGTGCAAGAAGCCGATTTGAAAGTGGTCGAACGATCCCCTCATTCTAAACCGGTTAGATATGTACCTAAAGGTCAAGATGCAGCAGTTGTGTGGGAAATATTAGATTTTAAATTTTATAATCAATATTCTTTTCCAATAATAATTAAGGGTAGTGTTTATGGACGACAAGTAGTAATTAAAATATTAGGCAAAAGGCAGGAATAAATTTTTTTTTAATGAATTAAATTAAAAGCATATAAGGAATTGGTTACAAAAAGGTTATATTTCTCTATAAAATAATTTTTTCAATATAACCTTTTTGTTTTATTATCATATAATATTTTGATGATTTTTATTTTAAGGTTAATTTCATACTAAACTAGATAATGGAGGAAACTAAATATGAAAATTAAAATTAAACGCCTAGATGATTCAATATCTCTACCAGAATATAAGCATCCAGGAGAAGATGTTGGTTTAGATCTTTGTTCTAGAGAAGAAGGAGTTTTAGAACCTGGTGAATATAGAATGTTTAAGACAGGAATAGCGATTGAATTACCACGTGGTTATGCGGGATTTGTTAATCCTAGAAGTGGTTTAGCTGTTAATTATGGGGTTACAGTTTTAAATGCTGATGGTGTAATTGATCCTGGTTATCGTGGTGAAATTGGAGTTCCTTTAATTAATCATGGTAAAGAGTCTTTTAGAGTCAATAAAGGAGCAAGAATTGCTCAATTAATTATTCAAAAATATGAAGAAGTTAGATGGGAAGAAGTAGATGAATTATCTAATACAGTTAGAGGTGAAGGCGGCTTTGGGCATACAGGAATTTTAGATTAACCTTGGATCTTTTAATACCTTCTGAAATCTTTGCATAGAATATTATAAGAATAGGTTATCAGGAGGTATTAAAATGAAATTAAGTGAATTACAAGGAAAAGAGATTATAAATATGTATGATGGATGTAGATTAGGGATAATAGGTGAAAGTGAATTGATTTTGGATTCTAATAGTGGAGATGTCGAATCAATTATTATTCCAAATCAAGGTGGTTTATTAAGTGTCTTCAGTGAAGAAAAGTACTTGATAATTCCTTGGCAAGCAGTGAAAAAGGTTGGAACAGAAGTAATTATTGTAGATTTAGAGAATGATTTACAACCACAGCGTGCTTCTATGTAAATGTGGTTTTAGAATATCCTCCTTAGCTTTTGGATATGTTAATTTTAAAGATATCAAAGGAGGTTAAATATTTTATGGCATCTGTAATAGGTGTTTTTAATCAAAGAGATCAAGCAGAGAGAGCAGTCAATGAAATTAGGAAATCTGGCTATGAAGAACAGGAGATATCTTTAGTAGCTAAACAGGCTCAAAATGCTACTGGGGAACTGCATAAGGATGAAGAAGAGTATGGAGAAGGTGGCTACTATGGAGATGATTACGGTGAATCAGTCTATGATAGAGAAGGAAATTATGCGGCTCAAAAGGATGTTGGCGGCACAGAAATGAATTTTCAAGAACAAAATTTAACTGATGGAACTGCGGCTGGTGGGACTTTTGGGGGTGTTGCTGGTTTATTGGCTGGAGCCGGGGCCTTGGCTATCCCTGGAATTGGCGCTATTGTTGCTGCTGGTCCAATTGCTGCTGGTTTAAGTGGAGCAGTGGCTGGTGGACTAGCTGGAGCCTTAGTTGATTATGGGATTCCAGAAGAAGTTAGTCAAGATTATGAAGATCATATTCGTAGAGGTAATATGTTGGCTGTATTTGAAGGAGCTGAGAATGAAGAAGATACAGCTGAAATAGCGGCTATTATGCAGCGAAATGGTGCTGTAGATGTTGAATTATATTAAATAAATAATTTAAAAGGAGAGAAATAATTTCTCTCCTTTTTCTATTTAGACTTGACATTTAATATAATTTGTTAGAAAATAAAAGAGAATTAAAAATTATATTAAAATCTGAATAAGATTGAGGTTGAGGAGCAGTGATTATTAGTATTTAAAGAGTTAAGGCCAATTTTTCTTTAAAGAAAGGGGTCATTGCCGAAATTTAGATTCAATTTGGTACATTGAATTTAGGTTGGGCTTAAAGTTAATAACTTTAAGACTGTCATCAGCTAAACTGGTGGAGGACTATCTTAATCGTTATAAACCTGTATATTTATAATGATTGGTGTTCTTGCCAATCATTTTTTGATTATTATAAGTTATAATTATTAATCATAAGTAGGTGGTTATTAAATATTAATTACCTAAATTAGAAAGGAGCTGTAAAAAAGATATGAAAAGAGTATTAGTAAATGGTGCTAGAGGAAAGATGGGAGAAGAAGTAGTAAAGTTAATAGATAGAAAAGAAGACTTAGAGTTAGCAGGAGCAGTTGATTTAGTAGATGTAGATGAGGATATTGGTGAGTTATTGAGTTTATCAGGGGAGGTAGAGATTGAAACTGATTTAAAGTTAGCTATTGCAGACAAATCTCCGGATGTTATTGTAGATTTTACAACTCCTCAGGTAGTAATGGAGAATATCAAAACTGGTTTAGAAGCTGGGGTTGATATGGTAGTAGGAACGACTGGGATTACTGAAGTAGACATTGAAAATCTAGAAGTATTAGCTATGGAGACAGAAACTAATATTATTATTGCTCCTAATTTTGCTATAGGTGCTATTTTGATGATGGAGTTTTCTAAGATGGCTGCTAAATATTTAGACCAGGCAGAAATTATTGAATTACATCATGATCAAAAGTTAGATGCACCTTCTGGGACTGCAATTAAAACAGCGGAATTGATTAATCAGGTTAGAAAGAACAAAAAGGTTGAAAAAGATGTGATAGAAAAGATTCCAGGTGCTCGTGGTGGAGAGCAAGAAGGATTAAATATACATAGTGTTCGTTTACCAGGTTTAGTTGCTCATCAAGAAGTGATTTTTGGAGGAGTAGGGCAGACATTAAAGATTAGACATGATTCGATTGATCGTCGTTCATTTATGCCAGGGGTTAAATTAGCTATTGACAAGCTAAAGAATATAGATGGAGTAGTTTATGGATTAGATAATTTAATGAAATTTTAAAGTTGACAAGCACTACTTTGGAAGGTTAACCATATAATATTAATGATTAGAAAAGTTGCGAGGAAGGAGGATTAAATGAAAACGGGATTAAAAGGAACTAAAATAGCAGTTTTAGGCGGGGACAGACGTGAACAAAGAATGCTTAAACTCTTAGTAGCTACAGGAGCTCATATTAAAACTTTAGGAATGCCTGCAGATGAAGACTTAGATATTATAGTAAAAGATGAGTTATCAGAAGTTACTAATAATGTTGATGTAGTTATTGCTCCTATGGTCAGTGCTGATGAAACAGGATATCTTAAGGCTACTTTTATTGATAAAGAGATCAAATTAACAGAAGAATTCTTTGCTAATTTAGAATTTGGAACTTTATTTTTTATTGGAATAGCTAGAGGTAAGTTAGTAGATTATTGTGAGAAACATAATATAAAACTGGTTGAAATGGCCAAATTAGATGAAATAGCTATTCTTAATGCCATTCCTACTGCTGAAGGTGCAATTCAGGTTGCAATGGAAGAATCAAACATTACACTACATAGTAATAAATCCATGGTTTTAGGTTTAGGTAGGGTTGGCTTAACTCAAGCTAGGATGTTAGCTGGATTAGGAAGTAAGACTTATGGGGTAGCTAGAAATCCAGCTGATAGAGCTAGAGCAAAAGAAATGGGAATTATCCCTGTTGATTTTTCTGAGTTAAAAGTAACCATTACGGATATGGATTTTATTTTTAATACTGTTCCGAAAATGGTCTTAACTAGAGATATCTTAACTAGAGTAAAGCAGGAAGCTATAATTATCGACCTAGCATCTAGTCCTGGTGGCACAGATTTTGACGCTGCAGAGGAATTAGGTATTAAATCAATACTGAGTTTAGGTTTACCAGGAAAAGTAGCCCCTAAGACTGCTGGTCAAATTTTAGGAGATGTTATTCCACGTTTAATTATAGAAGAATTATAGATATTGACCTTCCAAAGGAGGTGTGCATATTTGAAATTAAAGGGTAAAAGAATAGGTTTTGCAGTTACTGGTTCATTCTGTACTTTAGCTAAAATCATCCCTCAATTAAAAAGAATAGTAGAGGCGGGGGGAATAGTTTATCCTATCATTTCTGAAGTTGTTCAAGAGACAGATACTAAGTTTGGTACAACAGATAAATGGATAAATAAAATAGAGGATATTACAGGAAATGAGTTAAGAACTAACATTATAGAAGCGGAACCTATTGGTCCAGGCAAGCTTTTAGATATATTAATAGTAGCACCTTGTACTGGAAATACTGTAGCTAAACTTGCTAATGCAATCACAGATACTACAGTTTTAATGGCTATTAAAGCGCATTTAAGAAATGATAGGCCGGTAGTTATAGCAATAGCAACTAATGATGGATTAGGGAATAATGCCCAGAATATAGGTAAGTTATTAAATACTAAAAATATATACTTTGTTCCTTTTGGGCAAGATAATCCTCAAGAGAAAGTTAATTCATTAATTGCTAGAATTGATTTAATTCCTGAAGTTATAGAGTATGCTTTAGATGAGAAGCAAATTCAGCCTGTAATTATAGAATATAATGGTATATAATAATTATATGGTGATAATTAATGAGTTTAATATAAAAGAATAGTTACTTACTAATTATGTTATTAATTATGGATTAAATATAAATTTATACACTAAAATGTATAGGAGGTATTAATAATTATGGGAAAATATAATGTAGCGATAGTCGGTGCTGCGGGAGCAGTAGGAAGAGAAATGTTAAGTATAGTTCAAGAAAGAGGACTTCCATATAATGAATTAAGATTATTAGAAAAAGAAGATGGAACATTTACTACTGAGGATGGAGTAGAATATGAGGCGATAGAAGCTACTCCTGAAGTATTTGAGGATATTGATATTGCTTTATTTAGTGCTGGTAGTGCAGCTAGTAAAAAACTTGCACCAGAAGCAGCTAAGAGGGGAACAGTGGTAGTTGATAATAGTAGTGCATTTAGAATGGATCCAGAAATACCATTAGTAGTTCCAGAAGTGAATCCAGAAGATATTAATAATCATAAAGGTATTATTGCTAATCCTAATTGTTCTACTATTCAAATGGTAGGTGCTTTGAAACCAATTTACGATCAGGTAGGGATTAAAAGAATTGTAGTGTCGACTTATCAAGCGGTTTCAGGATCTGGTAAAGCTGCTATGGATGAATTATTAGAACAGTCTAAGAGTATTTTAGAAGGAAAAGAAGCTAAGGCTGAAGTATATCCACACCAAATTGCTTTTAATGCTTTGCCACATATTGATATCTTTTTTGATGATGGCTATACTAAAGAAGAGATGAAGATGGTTAATGAAACTAAAAAGATTATGGGTGATGATTCTATTAAAGTAACAGCAACTACAGTAAGGATTCCAGTATTAATTGGTCATGCAGAATCCGTTAATTTAGAGCTAGGGGCTGAATTAGAAGTAAAAGAAGCAAAAGAACTGTTAGATGCTGCTGAAGGAGTAAGGGTAGTTGATAATCCAGAAGAATTAGTTTATCCAATGCAGAATCAAATAGAGGAAATAGATGATATCTTAGTAGGTAGAATTCGAAAGGATAATACTATAGATGCAGGTTTAAACCTTTGGATTGTAGCTAACAACCTACGGAAAGGAGCAGCATTAAATACAGTTCAGATTGCTGAAAAATTAATTGAGAATAATGCTTTATAGTTAGAAAGAGAGGTGGGGGAATGCGAAATACCTTAATTCAAAAATTTGGGGGATCTTCTTTAGATACAGAAAAAAAGAGACAAATGGTCGTTGAAAAGGTGATTAATAGTATTAATCAAGGCTATAGACCAGTAATTGTTGTATCAGCTATGGGACGAGAAGGAGCCCCTTATGCTACAGACACTTTAATTGGCTTAGCTGAAGGTGCTTATGAGCATATTAATCCTAGAGATAAGGATCTTATAATGTCTTGTGGTGAGATTATCTCTACAGTCATAATAGGGCAAGGATTAAAAGCTCGAGGGTATGATTATAGATCTTTAACAGGAGCTCAGGCCGGTATTATAACAGATGATAATTATGGGGACACTAGGATTTTAGAAGTGAAACCTACTAAAATTAGAGAGACACTAGATGATAATTTAATACCTATAGTAGCTGGATTTCAGGGTATTACTAAGGATGGTGATATAACTACTTTAGGTAGAGGAGGTAGTGATACAACAGCTTGTGTATTAGGGGCTGCATTACATGCAGAAATGGTAGAGATTTATACTGATGTAGAAGGAGTCATGACAGCTGATCCTAATTTAGTACCTAATGCTAAGACTTTAAAACATGTTACTTACAATGAAGCATGTGAATTAGCTTATCAAGGAGCTCGAGTCATCCATCCACGAGCAGCAGAAATAGCTATGCGGGAAAGAGTTCCTTTAATGATTAAATCTACATTTAGTGATAGTTCAGGCACTGTTATTTCTAATGCATTTAAGCATAATAATGAAATAGATATAAAAGGAGATAGACCAGTAACCGGAGTTACTAGTCGTACTAATGTTAGTTTAGTCAAAATTATTCCTCGAGCAGAAAAAGAGAATGCTACTGCTTTAGGCTGTTTTGAAGTTTTAGCCAATACAGGGATTAGTGTTGACTTTATTAATGTGCGACCGGAGATGATTACATTTATAATTGATGAACGCTTGGTAGAGAAGACAGAAGAAGTATTATCTGAAACTGAATATAATTATGAAATAGGAAATAGTTTGATTAAAGTTTCCGTTGTAGGAGCAGGAATGACTGGGCTTCCTGGAGTAATGGCCCGGGTAACGAAAGCTTTAGATGGTAATAATATATCCATTTATCAAACAACTGATTCACATACTACTATTTCTTGTTTAATTAACAAAGAAGATGAAAAGAAGGCTCTATGTGCATTACATGATCAATTTAATTTAGCAGATTAATTTTATGGAGGGGTTTAATATGGAATTTGGTGAAGTGATAACGGCAATGGTGACTCCGTTTAATACTGATTTAGAAGTTGATTATGAAGCTACAGCAGAACTAGCTAATTACTTAGTTGAAAATGGTTCAGATGGAATATTAGTCTTAGGAACTACTGGTGAAGTACCGACTTTAACTAAAGATGAAAAGATTAAATTAGTAAAAACTGTTAAGGAAGAAGTAGGTGGAAGAGCTAAAGTTATTGTAGGAACTGGATCTTATTCAACTAGTGCTAGTATAGAAATGACTAAAAAGATAGAAGCAATAGGAGTAGATGGTGTAATGTTAGTTACTCCGTATTATAACAAACCACCTCAATCAGGCTTATACCGTCATTTTAAAATGGTAGCTAAAGAAACTGACCTACCAGTGATTTTATATAATGTTCCTGGAAGAACTTCTAGAAATATTGAACCTGAAACAGTGGCTAAGTTAGCTGAAATTGAAAACATAGTAGCTATTAAAGAAGCCAGTGGAGATGTAGAGCAGGCGGCTACTATTAATCGTCTAACAGATGATGAATTTTTGATTTATAGTGGTGATGATGGATTAACTTTACCTATTTTAAGTATAGGAGGAACTGGAGTGATTAGTGTATCTTCCCATTTAGTAGGTAATCAGATTAAAGAAATGATTACTCTTTATAAAGCTGGTAAAGTAAAGGAAGCAGCAGATTTAAATGCTGAATTAGGAGAACTATTTGGCAAAATGTTTATAACTCCTAATCCAATACCTGTTAAATGTTCTTTAAACTTATTAGGGCAAAAAGTGGGACCGGTTAGGCCGCCTTTAGCTGATATTGATCAAGAAGAAAAAGCAGTATTAGAGGTACTTTTAAAAGAGTATAATTTAGTGTAAGATTAAAGGTGTGTAGTTAACTACACACCTTTTTTATTTATAACTTAGTTTTCTAAGTTTATAGCATTTTTAACTTGTATTTTATTATAGGACAAATATCACAAAAATATTAGGACATTTGACATCTTTTGATGATGATTTATATGTGAAATAATATACATAAGGAATATAAAAAATCTATAAAATGATGTTTATTATTAGGAGGGGTAGGTATGAAAAAATCGTTGTTAATTTTATTAATGGTTGCAGTCATGATTACTTTAATGACTACACTAGTTTTTGCTAGTAGTCCTAAATCAGTTGAAGATATGGTAAAACAGAATAAGGGTTGTGCTGTAAGTTGCCATAAACCGGATAGTAAATATAATTTAAAGAACGAAATTAAGGCTATGGCTAAAGAAGGGAAGCATGCTGATGTTTCTTCTATGGTAAGTAATGAGGGACCTGAAAAGTGTATGACTTGTCACTCAAGTAATTTTGGTAAGATATTACATGAGGTGCATTTAGTAGGAACTCCTGAAGAAAATCATTTTCTAGCAGATGTAAAGAGTGGAACAGCAGGTTGTGTCAGCTGTCATGCACTAGATGCTGAAACAGGAGAGATTGGATTAGATTAAATTAGATTATATATTTAAGTTATTATAAATCTATTTATTGGTCAATATATCTTTTAAGAGAGATATATTGGCCTTTTTTATTTTTTTCCTTGTTTTAATGGGATAAATCCTTTATAATAATAAATAGGATAATTAGGGACGGGTTTTGTTATTTTTTAGATCTTGAGAGCGGGATCGGCTTTTAAATAAATTAAAAAGTAGTTAAAAGTATAATTGAGAGATAATATTAAAAAAACTATGGAGGTGTTAATTAATTAAATGTCGAATAATCACAATCAAATAGATAATGTTTCTTTAATTCCATTAGGTGGGGTTGGGGAGATCGGAAAGAATATGATGGTAGTTGAAGTAGAAGATGAGATATTAATAGTTGATGCTGGAATTATGTTTCCAGAAGATGATCTATTAGGGATAGATCTAGTAATTCCAGATATTACTTATTTAAAAAAGAATCAAGAGCGTATTAAAGGAATCGTGCTTACTCATGGGCACCTAGACCATATTGGGGCTTTGCCTTATATTTTAAAAGAGATTAATGTTCCAGTTTATGGGACAAAACTTACTTTAGGTTTATTAAGAGGTAAGTTAAAGGAACATGGTGTCTTAAGTGATTCTTATTTAAAGCATGTTTACCCAGGACATTCAGTAGAAATTGGTCAAAATTTTAATGTGGAATTTATTCGGGTAAATCACAGCATTGCTGATGCTTGTGCTTTAGCAATTCATACCCCTGCTGGTGTTTTAGTATATGCTAGTGATTTTAAATTTGATCAAACCCCTACTAATGGGCAGATGGCCGATATTCACCGATTGGCAGAGTTAGGTGATGAAGGTGTACTAGCTTTATTTTCTGATAGTACCAATGCAGAACGGCCAGGATATACTATGTCAGAGAAGGTAGTCGGTGAATCTATCGATGAAATATTTAGTAATGCTAGGGGAAGAATTATTGTTGCATCATTTGCTTCTAATATTGATAGAATTCAGCAATTTATAGATTCAGCTTTCGAAAACAATCGTAAAATTGCTGTTACAGGAAGAAGCATGATTAATAATGTTCATATTGCTAAAGAGTTAGGTTATTTAAATATTCCTGATGGTATGTTAGTAGATATGCAGGATTTAAGTGGTCTAAATGATGATAAGATTGTATTAATAACTACTGGAAGTCAAGGGGAACCAATGGCAGCCTTAACTAGGATGGCTCGTGGTGACCATAGACATATAAATATTCAAGATGGTGACACAGTTGTTGTTTCTGCTAGAGCAATTCCTGGTAATGAACGGTCGGTTGGAAGAACTATTAATAAACTTCTTAAGCGAGGAGCTGAAGTTATATATGAGTCAGTTTCTGGCGTTCATGTTTCTGGACATGCCAGCCAAGAAGAATTGAAATTAATGATGAACTTAGTACAGCCTAAGTTTTTTGTTCCCGTCCATGGTGAATACCGTCATTTGCATCGACATGCTAATCTAGCTAAAGAGGTAGGAATTCCTGAAGAAAATATCTTTATAACTGAGCCAGGAAATGTATTAGAATTTAGTAATAGCAATGGTCAAACTGCTGGTTCAGTTAAAGCTGGTCGAGTTTTAGTAGATGGTTTAGGTGTAGGAGATGTAGGGAATATTGTTTTAAGAGACCGTCGTTTACTCTCTCAAGATGGAATTTTAATTGTTGTTGTAACTATTGATAAAAAAGGAAAGAATGTTGCTGGTCCAGATATTATCTCTCGTGGTTTTGTTTATGTACGTGAATCAGAAGCGTTAATTTCTGCTGCTACAAGTAGGGTAGAGAACGCATTAGAAGAATGTGAAGAAAATAATGTTACAGAATGGTCAGTCTTAAAATCAAAAATTAAAAATGCTTTAGGTAGCTTTATTTATCATAAAATAAAGCGGAGACCAATGATACTTCCAATTATTATGGAAGTATAATTATTAAGACAGATAGAAAGTATATACTTTCTATCTGTCTTTTTTATATTCTTCACAAATATTATAAATAAATTATTTAATGAGGTAATGTATAAATAAGTTTGATTTAATCATACTAAAATTAAACTATTACTCAGGAGAGTGATTATTTTGACTCGATATGATAATTATAGACAGAGGATAAACCCTTCTCGAATTGCAAAACCCGCTTCCAAACCTAGTCGCCGTAAGAAGGGAAAAAAATCTCCTCAAAAAGGGAATACCTTACAAACCTTAAAACAGTTAGGTCAGACTGATTTACCTGACAATGCAGGATCCAATATTCATTGTATAAATATTGTAGGTCAGATAGAGGGACATAGGAATTTGCCGCCAAAGAACAAAACTACTAAGTATGAACATTTAATTCCACAATTAGTTGCTATAGAACAGAATCCTAAGATAAAAGGTGTAATTTTAATTCTAAATACAGTTGGTGGAGATATAGAAGCTGGATTAGCTATTTCAGAGATGTTAAGTAGCCTTTCAATCCCTACAGTATCTTTAGTATTAGGAGGCGGACATAGCATTGGTGTTCCCATTGCAGTAGCTACTAATAAGTCTTTTATTGCTCCAACTGCTACTATGATAATTCATCCTATAAGATTGACTGGAATGGTAATTGGTGTGCCACAGACTTATGAATATTTAGATAAGATGCAGGATAGGGTTGTTGATTTTGTTAGTAAGCATTCAGATATAACAGAAGAAAACTTCAGGAGATTAATGTTTCAAACTGGTGAATTAGTTAGAGATGTAGGAACAGTATTAATTGGGGATGAAGCCGTTAAGGAAGGTCTTATTGATGGAACAGGTGGATTAAGTCAAGCTATTAAATCATTAAATAGTATGATTGGTGAAGATGGTAAAGAATCTAATGAATCTAATGAATTAGCTACATCAGATAAAGTATCACCTGACTTAGATTCATCAATTGAGTCAGTAATTGAAGATAATGAAGAGTAGAGGTGGTAGAGTATGGTATATTATTCTATAATCCCTGGTGATATGATATTTACGGAAGAAGAAGAAAATGAGGTGGAACTATTAGAAGTAGAGGTTAATGGAGTGACAATGGTAATTGATCAAACGGAAATAGATAAAGGGAAAGTAGTTAAAGTTATTAGTTCAGACCCTCAGGATTATATGCAATTAGATTATCAACCGGGAAATAAAATTGAATTTACTCCTCAATTTTATAATGAATAAATCTCCTCTGAGTTGTATATTAATTTAATAAGATAATGGAAAAAGAGGAGAAAGATTAAATGTTATTAACAATTTTATATTTAATAAGTGGTTTAATTATTTTCATATATGGGATGCATGTAGTGAAGGTAGGATTACAAGATAGGGTTAACACTCAAAGTAGGTATTTGCTGAAATATATTACAGGAACAAAATTATTAAGTATTTTAAGTGGTATATTAGTAACTGCTTTAATGCAGAGTAGTAGTGCTACTATTGTTTTGATTATTAGCTTTGTAAATGCCGAATTATTAGGTTTAGCTCAGGCATTAGGAATGATAATTGGAACAAATATTGGAACTACAATTACTGGACAGATTATTTCTTTTAATTTAGAAGATAATTTTTGGTTGTTCTTTTTAATTGGATTAGTCTTTTATTTAATTTATCGAATCTATAATAGACAAAAAAATAAATGGTTAATTTTAGCCAAAACTTTTATCGGTTTTGGCTTGATTTTTTTAGGATTAAATTTCTTAGGTGATGCTTTAACTCCTCTCAAGGATACAGAATTTTTTTTAAAGTTTATCATAAATCTATCTCATAATAATTTTTTAGCGTTGTTAAGTGGTACTTTAGGGACATCTATTTTACAGAGTAGTAGTGCTTTTATAGGAGTGATTTTAACTTTGAGTAAAGAGGGATTAATTCAATTGCCTACAGCAATTTTATTATTATTAGGTAGTAATATAGGAACTTGTATTACAGCTGTCATAGCATCAGTTAATGGGTCATTAAAGGCAATTCAGGTGGCAGTGGGGCATATAATTTTTAACTTATTAGGTGTAATATTTTTTTATCCTTTAGTAACTCCCTTTTCATATTTAGTGGCTTTAACGAGTAATCAAATTGTAAGGCAGATAGCTAATGGACATACAATTTTTAATTTAATTAATGCTGTTTTATTCTATTTCTTTTTTGATAAATTTATAGAAATAGTAAAAAAGATAAGTGAATAATTTAATTAATTCTTTTTTTAAACTAGCATCCATAACTTTTGTATGTTATAATAATTGTGGCTAAATAGTTTGGAGAGGAGTGGGATCTTTTGTCGGTAGAAATGGTATTTAAATTATTAGGTGGTTTAGGTTTATTTATTTATGGGATGAAACAGATGGGAGATGGGTTACAGAAGACAGCAGGTAGGAAACTAAGAAAACTTTTAGAAATGCTAACTACTAATCGGATAGCAGGAGTATTAGTAGGAACCGGAGTAACAGCTATTATTCAAAGTAGTAGTGCGACTACTGTGATGGTGGTTGGGTTTGTAAATGCTGGATTAATGAATTTAAAGCAGTCAATTGGTGTTATTATGGGAGCTAATATTGGTACAACAATTACAGCTCAGTTGATTGCTTTTAAATTAACTCATTATTCTTTTCATGCAATAGCTATTGGTGCAGCATTATATCTATTTGGAAAGAAGCAGAAGACTAAAAATATTGGACAAGTTTTTCTAGGGTTTGGTATTTTATTTTTAGGATTAAGTACTATGAAAGATACCATGAAGCCTTTACGTGATTCTCAAGTATTTTTAGATGTTATGGCTAAATTTGGAGCTTCACCAATTTTAGGTGTAATCTTAGGGACTTTAATAACGGTTATAGTCCAGAGTAGTAGTGCTAGTATAGGTATTTTAATGGGGTTGATGTCAACAGGTATTATTAGTTATCAGATGGCAGTTCCAATTTTACTAGGTGATAATATAGGAACTACTGTTACTGCTTTATTATCTAGTATTGGCACTAATTCTACTGCTAAGCGTGCAGCCTTAGCACATATGGTATTTAATGTAATAGGAACTGTTGTCTTTATTGTAGCATTATATGTAATTCCTGATTTACCAGGGGTATTAGAAAGATTCTTTATTAATATTTCTCATTATTTTGGACAGGAAATAAGTGCTAATAGAATGTTAGCGAATACTCATTCAGCATTCAATATTTTGAATGCTCTTATTTGGTTACCGTTTGTAGGGATTATAGTTAAAATAGTTAATAAAATAATTCCAGAAAAAGAAGAGAAGATGGAAGAAGGAACTAAATATATTGATAAGAGAATGTTAGAAACTCCAGGTGTTGCTTTAGACCAGACTAATAAAGAGTTAATTAGAATGACTAAGTTAGCTAAAGAATCAGTATCTCAAGCAGGAGAGGCTTTCTTAAATGGAGATGAGGATATTATAGCTGAAGTTCAAAAAAAGGAAGATATTATTGATGATTTAGAACATAGTATTGTGGCTTATTTAGCTGAAATATCAAATCATTCTTTAGCTGAGGAGGATGTTAAGAGGTTAAATGGTTTTTTGAATATAGCAGATGCTGTTGAGAGCATGGGAGATCATGCTGAAAATATTATTGAATTAGCAGAATATAAGATTGAACATGAATTAGAATTTTCTGAGCAAGGGAAAGATGATGTTAAGAATATGTTTACAAAGGCAGAGAATATCATAGATACTTCGATAATTGCATTAGAAGAATTAGATGTTGAAAAGGCAAAGTGGATCTTAGAACTAGAAGGTGAAATTGATACTTTAGAAGCAGATTATCGTAATGCTCATCTTGGACGTTTAAATGCTGGTGATTGTTTACCGGTTTCAGGTGTTGTTTTCTTAGAAATTTTACAGGCTGTTGAACATATAGGTGATCAAGCTACTAAAGTTGCTCATTCGGTTTTAGAAGACTTAAAATCTGAATAATTGATAACAAAGATAAAGAGAAATGTGTGTACACATTTCTCTTTATTATATTTAAATTAATTAATAGAAATGATTTGACTTTATACATAACTACTTAAATGCAGGATTATTTTAATTTAATATAGAATACAGGAGGTGAGGTGGTAAAATTGAAATCCGTGTTAATTAAAATATATAAAGAGAGAAATAATGAATTATTAGGAATATTTTTAATTGTATTAGCTATTATATTAGGGTTTAATTTTTATTTTGAAGTTGCAGGCTTAATAGGAGAGGTATTAACCACCGGATTTAAGCGTTTTATAGGAGATGGAGCATATATTTTACCTATGGTATTCTTATTATGGGGGATTGGTTTAATAAAATCAGAAGAATTTGAAATTACTGTTCGAGGAGTAGGTCTGTTTTTACTGGCTTTGGCAGGAGTTACAATGTTACATGTAAACGTTCAGCCAGGTACTGAATTTGAGATAGCTTTAAAAGGTAAAGGTGGCGGAATAATTGGTGCTGGAACTTTATACATATTGAGACAAGCTGTAGGACAAATTGGGGTTTATGTTATCTTAGGTGCTTTAAGTTTAGTTGGTTTTTTATTAATGACTAATTTGTTTTTAGTTACTATAATAAGAAATATAAAAGAGAAGATTATAAATTTCATAAGTACTTTAAAAGAAAAGTTACAGTTTAGCAAATTGAAGCAGAAATTAATAAAACGACAAGAAGATGTAGAAGATTTGGAAGAAGTAGATGAAGTTTTAATTGAGCCAGAAGAAGAAACTTCAGTTGATGATGAGCAGGACTCTAATCAATTATCCTCTTCATTGACTAATGATGAAGTAAAAGATGAAACAAGTGAGATAAATAAAACAAATGAAGAGAATATAGGGGAACCAGAATGTTCAGCTGATGAGATAGCAGTTGAGGATGCAGATGGATATACACTTCCGCCATTATCATTACTTCAATCTATTGAAGTAGTAGATAGTGCTGATGTTAATCAGGCTAACGCTAAATTATTAGAGGAGACTTTAAGTAGTTTTGGTGTACAAGCTAAAGTGGTAGATGTTAGCTATGGGCCGACAATTACACGTTATGAAATTCAACCGGCTCCAGGTGTTAAAGTAAGTAAGATATCTAATTTAGCTAATGATATTGCTCTTTCTTTAGCAGCAGCTGATGTTAGAATTGAAGCACCTATTCCTGGAAAGGCAGCCGTTGGTATTGAGGTGCCTAATCAAGAACAAGTTATGGTTCATTTACGAGAAATATTGGATACTAAAGAATTTAAGAACTCTAAATCTAAATTAAGTGTTGCCTTAGGTAAGGATATAGCAGGGAAACCAATAGTAGCTAATTTAGCACAGATGCCTCACTTATTAGTAGCAGGGGCTACTGGATCTGGTAAGAGTGTCTGTATTAATTCAATTATTAGTAGTCTGCTTTATAAAGGTAATCCTGATGATATTAAATTAATGCTCATTGACCCTAAGATGGTGGAATTATCTATATATAATAAGATACCTCATTTAATAGCTCCAGTAATAACTGATGCTAAAAAAGCCGCTACTGCACTTAAATGGATAGTAGAAGAGATGGAGAATCGTTATGAACTATTTGCTTCTAGTGGTGCTAAAGGGATTGAAAGTTATAATAGGCAATATTCAGATGAAGCTGATGAAAGACTGCCTTATGTGGTAGTGGTTATAGATGAATTGTCTGATTTAATGATGGTAGCAGCCAATCAAGTAGAGGATGCTATTTGCCGTTTAGCTCAAATGGCTAGAGCAGCAGGAATTCATTTAATCATAGCTACTCAGCGGCCTTCAGTAGATGTAATTACTGGATTAATTAAAGCTAATATACCTAGTAGAATTTCATTCGCGGTTTCCTCCCAGACAGATTCTCGGACTATTTTAGATACTGGAGGGGCTGAAAAATTATTAGGTAAAGGTGATATGTTATATTCACCAGTAGGTTCACAAAAATCAACTAGAATTCAAGGGGCATTCATTTCAGAGCAGGAAGTGAAGAATTTGGTTAAGTATGTAAAGGAACAAGATGATCCAGAATATGCCGAAAAGATTGCTGAAATTAAGAATAAAGATATTACTATAGACACAGAAGATAAAGATGAATTATATGAAAAAGCGGTACATTTAGTAGTAGATAAGAGAGCTTCCATATCTATGTTACAACGCAGATTACGGATTGGCTATACTAGAGCTGCTAGATTAATAGATACTATGGAAGAAGAAGGGATTGTAGGTGAACATCGAGGTAGTAAAGCTAGAGAAGTTTTGATTAGTGAAGAAGATTTAGAGGATATATTTGATTCAGGAGTAGAATAATTATATCTAATAGTAGTAATAGGAGGATAGATAAATGAGTTTAGAAAAAGTAAGAATAGGGATTATTGGTGGCGGCACTGGAGGCGAAGAATTACTAAAAATATTTTTATCTATGGATTCTATTAAAGTTAATTGTATAGCAGATATAGATGTAGATGCACCAGCAATCTTATTAGCTAAAGAAGAAGGGGTTAAGACTACTACTGAAATTATGGATGTGATTAAAGCAAGAGAGATTGATTTAATCATAGAAGTTACGGGTTCTAAAGAAGTTTTAGCCATCATTGAAGAGAATAAGAGATCAGAAGTAAATGTAATTACAGGTAATGCTTCTTTCTTACTCTTTAATATTATCCAAGAATATAAACGTTCTCAACAGGAACTATTGGAAACTGTAACCAATCATTTAGTAGAAGTACATGATAATATTGGAGAAAATTCACGAGATGTCAATAAATCAGTAATGGAGATTGAAAAAGTGACCAGTGATTTAAATATGTTAGCGATTAATGCTTCAATTGAAGCTGCGCATGCTGGAGAATCAGGAAAAGGTTTTTCAGTAGTTGCTGGTGCTGTAAAAGATTTAGCCAATAAGTCTAGTAATTTAGTACAAAATATAGAAGAAGTAAATCAGAATATTATAAATCTAAATGAGAAGATAACAGATGCAGTGGCTGACCTTCGTACTCAAAATTTAGATTTATCAGAGTGATTTTAAGTTGAAATTAGATTGATGATAGTAAGTCTGCAATTCTCACTATTCTTTATGTTATAGACATTACTTGACATTTAAAATTAGGTTTGGTATTATAATGGTAGTTGTTAGATGTTAGACGTCTAGCAGTTAACTTAAATTGTTTGAAAATTGGTTTAAATCAAAATTACTTATAGACTTTAAAAAAAGATAGAGCTTGAATTAGGTGTTAAATAAGTAGCTAGGAGGATAGAAAATGAGTCTAATCAGACAGGATTCTAGACCATTATATATATTAGTTAAAAATAAGCTTGAAGAATTGATAGCAGATGGCATATATCAACCAGGTGATCAATTGCCTTCTGAATCCAAGCTTGCTGAAGAATTTGGAGTGAGCAGGGCTACTTTGAGAGAAGGATTGAGAGTACTAGAAGAAGGTAAAGTTAATAGGAAGCATGGTGTAGGGACATTTATTAAAGAAGATTCATTATGGTTTGAAGGTGGCATTGAAGAATTATCTAGTTTAACTGAAATGATAGAGGACTTAGGTTTAAATGCCGGGACTACTTGTTTAGATAGTGAAGATATAAAAGCAAATGGTGAATTAGCAAAAAGGTTTGATACCAAAGAAGGTAGTTTGCTATTAAATATTCAAAGAATTAGGACTGCCGATGAGGAGCCAGTTGCTTATTGTAATGATTATTTATTAAAAGAAGTATTAACAGATATGGTCGATCATGAGGATTTGTATGGTTCTATTTTTGAATTGTTACAAGATAAATGTGGTATATTTATTACTCATGCTGTTTCCGATGTTATTCCAATTACTATTGACCATGAAGTAAATAAGATTTTAGGAATTAGTGATGATAGAGTTCCTTTGTTACTTTTAAAGCAGATGCATTATGATGCTGAAGATAGGCCAATACTATATTCAGAGAGTTATTTTAGAAGTGATAAGTTTAGATTTCACGTAGTAAGGAAACGAAGTTAATAGGGGGTGAATATGACTTAAAATTGATAAAAGATTAACCTACTTACTTAATTTGTGAATTAATAAAATTCTAACTAGGAGGTAATTTAATGTTTAAATTTAAGCGAAGCACTGCATTATTAGTAACTATTTTAATGTTAGGAATTATAGTAGCTGGTTGTGCTGGTGGGGGTAATCAAACTGAAGAAGGTGTACCAAATGAGCAAGGGGAAAACTTCAAAGTAGGTATTGTTTTATCGAGCGGAGGTAAAGGTGATAAGTCCTTTAATGACTCAGCTATTCGTGGATTAGAGAGAGCTAAGAAAGAATTCGATATTGAATATAAATATATAGAGCCGAAAGAGGTTTCAGCAGCAGAAAAAGGATTAAGATTTTTAGCACAAAATGGTTATGATTTAGTAATTGGTGTTGGATTTATGCAAAAGGATGCAGTAGATAAGGTTTCTAAGGAATTTAAGGATACTAAATTTGCTTTAATTGATGATGTTGTCAAACGTGATAATGTAGCTTCTTTAACTTTTAAAGAGCATGAGGGTTCATTTTTAGCAGGAGCTTTATCTGCTTTATTAACTACTCATGAAGAAGTTAAAGGGATTAATAATGAAGAAGTGGTAGGATTTTTAGGCGGAATGAATATGCCATTAATTCATAAGTTTGAGTTAGGTTATACGTCCGGAGTAGAGTATATAAATAAGCAAGAAGGAACTAATGTAAAGGTGAAGATTGCTTATGCTGGAACTTCTCCATCAGCGTTTAATAACCCAGCTAAAGGAAAAGAAATTGCACTATCTCAATATGACAATGGTGCAGATATTATTTATCATGCTTCTGGTGGTACTGGCGGTGGATTATTTAAAGCTGCTGCTAAAACAGGTAATTATGCTATTGGAGTTGATTCAGACCAAGATTGGGTGCAGCCTGGCTTTGTTTTAACTAGTATGTTAAAGCAAGTAGATAATGCTGTATATCAAACAGTTAAAGCTGTTAAGAATGATAATTTCCAAGCAGGAGTTCAGGAGTTTGGTTTAGAAGAGGAAGGTGTAGGTTTAACACCATTAACTGGGGTAGGTCCTACAGTTAAATCAGCTCAGAAGTTAGGAGATATTACTAAAGAAGATGTAGAAGATATCAAGAAAATGAAGAATAGAATTCCAGAAGATATTAAAGAAAGAATCATGGATATTAGAAAGAAGATTATCTCTGGTGAAATCGAGGTACCTAATTATTTAAAGCAAAGTCAAGAGTAAGATCTATATCTATATAAGATAACTTTAGTAGGCAAAGTAGTTATTAGGGGAATTCCCCTAATAACTACTTTATTCATTAGTAATTATTTATTTGGGTATCATTGTTATTAATACTTAATATTCACAAATTGATAATTTATATTAATAATGAAGGGGGTAATTTAGTTGAATAAAATCCTGGAGATGAGGAATATTACTAAGCGTTTTCCAGGAGTTATAGCCAATGATCAAGTTAATTTAGATCTGTGCCAAGGAGAAATTCATGCTTTAATCGGTGAAAATGGAGCTGGGAAATCAACTTTAATGAGTGTTCTCTTTGGTATGTATACTCCTGAGGAAGGTAAAATTTTTTATAGAGGAGAAGAATTGGATATAGATGATCCTCAAGATGCCATTGAACGTGGTATTGGAATGGTACATCAACACTTTATGTTGGTACCGACGTTAACAGTAGCTGAAAATATAGTATTGGGTTCTGAACCAACTAAAGGTTTAAGAATCAATATCAAAGAAGCTATTAAAGAGGTTGATGAATTATCAGATAAATTTGGCTTAGAGGTTGATGCTACTGCTAAAATTAAGGATATACCAGTAGGTATGCAGCAACGGGTGGAAATTTTAAAAGCATTATATCGAGGTGCTGAAATATTAATTCTAGATGAACCAACTGCTGTATTGACTCCTCAAGAAGTAGAAGGATTATATAAAATTATGAATTCATTAACAAAGCAAGGTAAATCAATTATATTTATTACCCATAAATTGAAAGAAGTTTTAACAGTTTCAGATCGTATTACAGTTTTAAGAAAAGGAAAGTCAATAGGAACAGTTGATACAGAAGAGGCTACACAAGAAAGTTTAGCTAAAATGATGGTAGGTAGAGAAGTATTATTAGAAGTAGAGAAAGAAGAGGTTGATTTAGGAGAAGTAGTAGTAGATGTTAATGATCTATCTGTTACTAATGAAAAGAATATATCGGCTTTAGATTCGGTTTCGTTTCAGATTCACTCAGGTGAAATTCTAGGAATAGCAGGAGTGGAAGGAAATGGTCAAACAGAATTAGTTGAAGTCTTAAGTGGATTAAGAGAGGCAATTAGTGGAGATTATACTGTACATGAAAAAAGTCTTTACAATGAATCTGCTAGAAATATTCAAGAGGCTAAAGTTGCTCATATTCCTGAGGATAGACATAAACATGGTTTAGTATTAGATTACACTGTTGAAGATAATCTAGTGTTAGGATATTACTATCGTAAGCCATTTGCTAAAGGGATCAATTTAGATTTTAATGAATTAAATAAACATGCCAAACATTTAATTCCAGAATATGATATTCGCCCTAGAAATAAAGAAGCTTTGGTTCGTTCTTTATCTGGAGGAAATCAACAAAAAATTATTGTTGCCAGAGAATTATATTTAGATCCAGAATTTTTAATTGCTTCTCAACCTACTAGAGGAGTTGATGTTGGAGCGATTGAATTCATTCATCGGAGAATCCTTAAACAACGAGCTCAAGGAAAAGCTATTTTACTAGTTTCGGCAGAACTACCGGAAGTAATGTCATTAAGTGATCGAATTGCAGTTATGTATGAGGGAGAAATTGTAGAAATTGTTGATGCTGATGAAGCTACTGAGGAAAAGTTAGGTATCTTAATGGCTGGAGGAAGTCTAGAAGAAGTAAATTAAGCGATAGGAGGTACTACAATGGGGCTAGATAAGATTGATTTTAAATCACTTGCTATTGAACTTTTGATTCCAGTTTTAGCAATTATCTTTTCATTTATTATTGGGGCAGTGATCGTATTAGCTTTTGGATATGATCCTGTTGCCACATATTCTGCACTTTTGCAAGGTGCTTTTGGAAATTTAAACAGATTTGCTGACACATTATTATCTGCTACACCATTGATTTTGACTGGGTTATCAGTCGCATTTGCTTTTAGATGTGGAATATTTAATATTGGCGGAGAAGGTCAATTGTTAGTAGGGGGGATAGCAGCAGCATGGGTTGGTACATTTAAAGGGTTACCTTTAATACTACATTTACCTTTAGCTATTACTGCAGCAGTTGTAGCTGGAGCCTTATGGATTGCAGTTCCAGCAGTTTTAAAGGCTTTTTTAGGTGTTCATGAAGTAATTACGACAATTATGATGAATTATATATCTTATGCTTTAGTAGCATATATAAGTTTAAAAGTGTTAGCGAATCCTGGTCAGATTAAGACGCCTCCAATTGAATCAAGTGCATACTTATGGCGTTTCTCTAATATTTTGAATATTAGATCTTATTTGAATTTAGGTTTTATAATAGTTTTAATCGTATTATTATTTATCTATTATTTATTATGGAAGACAACTATTGGATATGAAATTAGGGCGGTAGGGATTAATCCTGATGCCGCTGAATACGGCGGTATTAGTGCTCCAAAAAATATTGTTTTAGCTATGTTAATCAGTGGTGGTTTGGCTGGTTTAGGAGGAGCAGAACGGGCATTAGGATTATATCACTATTATATTCAAGGTTTTTCACCAGGTTATGGTTTTACGGGAATTGCTGTTGCTTTATTAGGTAGAAATCATCCAGCAGGAATCTTATTAGCTGGTATTCTATTTGGGGCTTTAGCTAATGGACGAACCTTTATGAATATGTCTGCCGGAGTGCCGATTGATCTAGTAACTATTATTCAGTCCATTATTATCTTCTTTGTAGCAGCTGATGCTTTCTTTAGAAAGTTTATTCCTAATAAAAGTAAAGGAGGTGTAGCATAATGGATATTTTATCAGAAATATTTAATTTAAAAACCTTAGCTTCAACTCTAAGAATGGCTACACCTCTAATGATAGCTGCTGTAGGAGGACTCTATTCTGAGCGTGCCGGAATTATTAATATTGCACTAGAAGGATTAATGTTAGCAGGAGCCTTTGTAGCGGTAGTTGTTAGTTATTTTACAGGAAGTCCTTGGTTAGGAATTATAGGTGCATTAATTTTTGGCGGGTTATTTTCTATGATTCATGCTATAGTTAGTATTAAATATCATGCTGATCAAGTTGTTAGTGGGGTAGCTATTAATATGTTAGCTACTGGAGGAACTGTTTTTCTATTAAATATTATATTTAATACTTCTGGTACTTCTGATGGAGTCCAAGCATTGCCCTATTGGGGCCCATTTAAACCAACAGTTTATTTAGGTTTAGGAGTTGTTGCTATAGCTCATTATATTTTATTTTATACTCCTTTTGGCTTACGAGTAAGATCAGTAGGTGAGCATCCTCATGCTGCTGATTCTGTTGGGATTGATGTAGAAAAACTTAGATATATCTGTGTAGGAATCAGTGGAGTATTAGCTGGTCTAGCAGGCGCTCATCTTTCTTTAGGTGTATTGGATAGTTTTCGAGAAGGAATGACAGCTGGACGAGGATTTATAGCTTTAGCAGCCATGATTTTTGGTAAATGGACACCATTTGGGGCATTAGGAGCTAGCTTATTGTTTGGATTTGCTCAAGCAGTACAGATTCGCTTACAAGGGATGGGTATTCCTACTGAATTTATACAGATGATTCCATATATCTTTACTATTATTGCTTTAGCTGGAGTTATTGGAAAAGCAACTCCACCGGCAGCTGTTGGTGAACCATTTGAAAAAGGAAAACGATAAATTCTTAAAGACCTTCAAATATTTGAAGGTCTTTTTTTATTTTATGATTCACAGATTGTACTTTAGTGCATAAACATATCATAAAGTGTAGAAATGAAATGTGAAAGGAGGAAAAAGCATGGATGGTTTGTTAACAGCTAGAGAGATTTTAAGTAGAGAGAAAGCATTGCTGACTTTATATAGAGAATTAAATAATCAAGTTACTGATCCAGATTTAAATGATATGGTTGATCGATTAATGGAATGTCAAATGAATCAAATTGATATGTTAAATGAATTGATTGATGACTTAGGGGAAGCTCCTGCTCCAGATATTAGATATGCCCAACATGTTGTGCAGCCAGGTGAAACCCTGTTCGTACTTGCTCAAAAATATAATACTACAGTGCGAACTTTATTAAGGTTAAATCCGGATATTGAAGATCCAGATGAGATTCAAGCTGGTATGGTAATTAATTTACCAATTCTTTTACCACCACCACCTGATTGTTTCAATGAGTATACAGTAAGCCAAGGAGATACTTTATTTGAAATAGCTCAAGAATTTGATACAACTGTTAGTCAGCTAGTCTTCTTTAATAGTATTAGCAATCCTGATTTAATATTCCCAGGACGAAGATTAATTGTACCATGTCCAGATGAGGATGGAGATGAGAATGGTGTAGGTGGACTAGATTTTAAAACTGTGGCAATAGATAATGAGATTAATTATAGAGCAAGATTAGATGAAAGATTTTTTGCTGTCAGTACTAGATTCCAATTACGAAGAATATTAGAACGATTTGATATTAGAGTTCCAAGTGGAATAGATTTTAATGAAGAAATAGTAATTGGAGCTATAGAATATAATATTGTAGATATGTCTTTAGAAGATAACATGATTACAGTAGAAGTTGAACGAAAGGCTAGAGGATATCATTTGGTTACAGTACCAAAAGATCAATTTGTAGAAGAAGGATTTTATAGTGCATACTTTGTAAACACTAATGGGAGAAGGTTAGACCGTGATAGAGTAGAAATTGAATTTTAATTGACTTTAATGAAAAGCGACTACCATGATGGTAGTCGCTTTTGCCTTATTCTTCTTCGGTAACAGTTTGGTCATTAAATAAAAAGAGTATGGAATAAAGTCCTGCTAATCCAACTAAGGAATAGACTGCTCTACTAAGTGCTGAAGCTTGACCACCAAATAAAGCAGCTACTAGATCATATTGAAATAATCCAATAGATCCCCAATTTAAGGCGCCAACAATTATTAGAATAAGTGCTAGTTTATTTAAAGTATCCAAGTTATATCAACTCCTTTATGTTTAAACTTTATTTATGAGTTAGTCTGTAACATGATGGATAATAATATGTAATTTATTATAATTAATTTTTGGTAAGAAAATTATAATAATTTATTTAACTTCATCAATTAGGCAGGAATGATAGGGGGTTTTAAAGAAGGATAACATGGTAACTGTATAAAATAATAAAATTAAATTTAAGAGCTAAGATTATTAGTTTAGGAGGGAAATACGATTAATTCTATTAATCAATACTATAAAGATATCTCTCATGATATTTTGTCAAAAAAGGAAGAAATTTCATTAGCTAAAAGAGCCCAAAAAGGTGATTCAGAAGCTAAGGATAAACTTATAGAACATAATTTGCGTTTAGTAGTAAGTATAGCTAATAAATACCAAGGAAAAGGTTTAGATTTACAAGATTTAGTACAGGAGGGGAATATAGGTTTAATTACAGCTGTAGAGAAATTTGATCCTGATAAAGGGTATCGGTTTAGTACTTATGCTTCCTGGTGGATTAAGCAAAGGGTGACTAGAGCTATAGCTAATCAAGGTAAGACAATTAGGATACCGGTTCATGTTTGGCAGAAGACAAATAAAATATTTAAGACTAAAGGAAAATTACAAAATGAGTTAGGAAGAGAGCCTACTGCTGAGGATATAGCTAATGAGACAGATATATCATTAGAAAAAGTAAAAGAGGTATTACAGATAGTAACTGATCAAAATTTAACTTCTTTGAATCAATTAGTAGGTGATGATGATAGCACGGAATTAGGAGAATTAGTACCTAGTAATGGTGCAGATGACCCTGTAGAAGGAACTAGCAGGCAGTTATTAAGAGAAGATTTAGAAGAACTATTAACTCAACTATCAGATAGAGAAGCTGAAGTAATTAGACTTCGATTTGGTTTAAGAGATAGTAGACCAAGAACTTTAAAAGAAGTTGGCGAGGAATTTGGAGTAACTCGTGAAAGAATTAGACAAATTCAATTAAAAGCATTAAATAGATTAAAACATCCTACTCGTATTAAGCAATTAAAAGGCTATTTGGGGTGATATAGTGGTCAAATATAATAGGAGTTATGCTAACCGTGGTAAACAGTTAGAAATTGAATTAGAAACTACTAACCAATATTATAATTCACAAGGGATAGCGAAAATCCAAAAGATACCGATTCCTATTAAAGTACTTAATGTTAATTCACAAAGTGGCAAGATTACTAGTGCTTTTTATGAAAAAAAGTCAACAGTGGATTATATAGGTACTTATCAAGGTAGGACTATAGTTTTTGATGCTAAAGGGACTAATGTTGATACTAGATTTGATTTGAAGAATATTAAACAACATCAGTATAGATATCTAAAGGATCAATATGAATGTGGTGCTATTGCCTTTTTATTGATTAGGTTCAAAGGGTTAGATGAAGCATATTATCTACCCTTTGAATTATTAGATAAGTATATGGTTCATCAACGCCAAGGCGGAAGAAAGAGTATTCCGTATGATGAGATAGCTAAAGAAAAGTACAAGTTAGTTCCTACAGGATTAGCTTTATTAGATTATATAAGTATTATAGATAAGGTTATAATAGAGAATTAATTTGCAGATAGGAAGATTTTAAAGAGAGTAATTAAAAATTTATATTTAACGTAGAATAATAAAGAATAGATAGTAAAATTTTTAGGGTTAAGGAAGTGACAAATTAATGTCTACATTAGAAAGTATTATTTTGGGGATAGTACAAGGAATAACTGAATTCTTGCCTATTAGTAGTTCAGGACACCTAGTCATTTTCCAAAGATTACTGGGACTTAAAGAACCACAGTTAATTTATAATGTATTCTTACATTTTGGAACCTTAATTGCAGTTTTAATCTTTTATTGGAAGGATATTAAAAGATTACTAAGCTTAGATCCTAAGCATAATAAAGAACGTTTTTTAATTATTATGGCTTCAATTCCTACTGCTATAATAGGTTTTGGTTTAAAAGATATCTTTGAGAGCTTATTTGGTTCTATTTTGGCTGTGGGAGTTGCTTTAGTAGTAACCGGATTATTACTTTGGTTAGTTGAAAATTTAGATATAAAGTTTAATAAAAGCATTTTAGATTTAAGTTGGTTTCATGTTATATTGATAGGCATTGCGCAAGGGATGGCAATTACTCCTGGGGTTTCTCGGTCAGGTTCTACAATTGTAGCTGGACTTTTGTTAGGATTAGGCAGGAAAGAGGCAGCTCGATTTTCTTTTTTAATTTTTATTCCAGCAGTATTAGGTGCGACTTTATTAGAAACTTTAGATGTTATTCAAGCTGGAGTTATAGGAATAAATACTGTAGCTTTGTTTACGGGAATGATTATTTCTACAATAGTTGGATATTTATCTATTAAATTTTTATTGAAACTTTTAGAGAATGAGAATTTGAATTATTTTGCTTATTATGTCTGGGGAATAGGAGTCTTAATCTTGATTTTAAACTTTAATTAGATATTTAACATTATTCATATTAAATATTTGTTAAATATAGAGGAATTATCTTCTTTACATTGAAAAATAATATAATAGAGAGATTAAGTATAAGGGATTACTTCATATATAGATAGTAAAGTTAATTGGTTACTAAGAGGGGGAACTGGGAAAAATGGTAATTTAATAAAGGAAGGAGTAACCTAGATGAAAGAAATAGGCCAAAAGATTAAGGAGGCTCGTTTAGCAAAGGAAATCGATATAGAAGAAGTTCAGCAGGAAACAAAAGTTCGTAGTAAATATCTTAAAGCAATTGAAGAAGGGAATTTTAATATCATCCCCCAAGAAGTTTTTCTTAAAGGTTTTTTACGTGTGTATGCTAATCATGTCGGTCTTGATGGTAGTCAAATTTTAAAAGACTATAATCATTTAAAAGCTTTACAAAAGAAGGAATTAGATAAATTAAATGAGGAAGAAAATCAAAAAATCTCTTTAATGGAAAAGGTACAGAATAGAGTGAAGAACAATTGGACAAGGGTAGTAACTGCAACAGCAATTACAGTATTAGTCTTACTTATAGTTTTCGGTTTATATCGTAGTAGAGCTTTAGTTAAACTAGCTAAAGAAGTTCGGAAAATAAATGAAAATCCAGTAAAGAAAGAAAAACTAGTATTAAATGAAGAAGATGTAAAAGTAAAGAAGGATAAAATTAGTTCTGCTCAAAAAGAGACAAATAGTAATGAAACAAACCAGATTAATCAATCACAATCATTGGCTCAAAAATTAAATGTTACTATTGAAGCATTAGAATCATCTTGGGTTAAAGTAGTTATAGATGGGAAAGTAGTTTGTGAAAAAATATTGAATAGTGGCGAGAAGAAGAGTTGGCATGCTGATCAGAGAATGAAAGTTTTGACTGCTAATGCTGCAGGTGTTAAGGTTATTTCTAATGGTAAAATATTTGGTCCTTTTGGTCAACAAGGTGAAGTGATAGAGAAAGAATTTAAATTAAATTCTGAATAGTTTTTTAAATTTAAAAAATCAGATTTAATTATGGATATATTTAGAATTAGCCTAAATATATCCTTTTGTTTTTCATATATTTTGTTTTTCATATATTATGATAGGAAGTGAAGTATAGATGGATAGGAACCAAGCAGAACCTATTAATGTTATTTGGAATGGGCAAGATATTATATTTATGATTTTAGTTACTTTAAGTATTACTATTAGTTGTGGTTTTTTATTAAATTTATTATTAGATTATTTAGCTACAATTTATCCTAATTTGATGCTTTATAAATCAATTTTACTTAATCTATTGCAATTTGTCACTATGTTAGCATTAAGTTGGTATATTATTTCCTTTAAATATAATCTATCTTTAAAATCTTTTGGATTTAGATTAATACCTTTAGATAGAATATTAGGTTTAGGAATAATAGGAGGGGTATTAATTTGTCTAATCGTTATATTAACTAATTTTGGTTTGCAAAGATTAGTTGAGGAGTTATTAAATATTAATATGCCACCACAATCGATAATATCTAAGTTAACTAATAGTCAAAATGAATTTGTCTTTTTAACATATGTTTTATTGATAGTAATAATTGCACCAATTACTGAAGAAATCTTCTTTAGAGGGATATTATACCAGTATTTGAAAGATAGGTTAGGAGTTATTAATGGAGCATTATTAGCTTCTGGTATATTTGGAATAGCTCATCTGAATTTATGGACTTTTCTAGCTACTGCCTTAGGTGGATTAGGGTTAATTATTATTTATGAAATTAGTCAATCTTTATATACAAATATTATTGCTCATGCTACCTGGAATTTAATAATAGTTATGATTATTTATTTAGTGTGGTAAATTAGAAAAGAGCCTTATATATTATAGGCTCTAAGTTATTATCATGTATTTAAAGAAATGGTGGACCCACTAGGATTCGAACCTAGGACTACTCGGTTATGAGCCGAGTGCTCTGACCAACTGAGCTATGGGTCCACAATGGTCGGAGCGAAAGGATTTGAACCTTCGACCCCCTGGTCCCAAACCAGGTGCGCTACCAGGCTGCGCCACGCTCCGAAAAGTATACTATTTTCTGTTGCGACAATGAATAGTATAACTTATATCATTTCAGATGTCAATCTTAAATAATTGTTATAAAGTAGAATTACATTAATTAAACTAGTTTACACTAACTAATGCTTAAAATACAGCATGGATATAGAAAAAGATAAAGGGGAGAGAAAAAATGAAAATCTTGGTTACTAATGATGATGGAATTTATTCAGATGGTATTCAGTATTTAGTTAAAGCTTTGGAAAAAGAAAATAAGCATGAAATAATAGTCGTAGCACCAGATAGAGAACAGAGTGCTACTGGTCATGCTATTACTTTGCATCGACCATTAAGAGTTAAGGAAATGAATTTTGAGGATATTGATTCAAAAACTTTAGCTGTTGACGGAACGCCTGCAGACTGTGTGAAATTAGGAGTAGAAGCTATTTTAGATGAGAAGCCAGATATTGTTGTTTCGGGAATTAATCGTGGGCCTAATTTAGGATGTGATGTTTTATATTCCGGTACTGTTTCAGCTGGTTTTGAGGGGTTGTTATTAGGTATTCCTTCTATAGCGGTTTCTTTAGCTACCTATGAAGATTGGAACTTTACTTACGCTGCTGAATTTATTAGTGGTTTAGTACAAAATCTTAATCAAAAAGATTTAAGTTCAGAAGTATTGTTAAATATTAATATACCTTCTTTAGATAAAGATGAATTAAAAGGTGTCAAGATTACTAAATTAGGAAATAGAAGTTATACTAATATGTTTGATGAAAGGTTTGACCCTCGAGGAGAGGTATATTATTGGCTAGCAGGTGATATTGTAGAGGAAGGCAATGACGAAGGTACCGATGTAACTGCTATTAATCAAAAACAAATATCTATTACACCTGTTCGACTTAATTTAACAGATTTTAAAGAAATTAAAGCTTTAAATGAGAAAGAATTAGAACTTTTTTAGATAAAGTTGAATAAAATAAACATAAATCTTCCTCTTATGAATAGTTTATAATAAAATATTCTATAGGAGGTTTTTTTATGGCTAAAGATCGTAATGCTAATGAAACATCGTTAAAAGTGCAAAGTGTATCAAGGGGAATATTGATTAGTTTAGGCCTTTTATTGTCAGGAAGTATTTTAATTGGTCTCATAATAACTTTCGCTAACTTTGATAAAATTGTAGTTCAAAGAATATTGATTATCTTTAACTATATTTCTATTTTAGTTGGTTCTTTTTTAACTGGTGGTGAAGTTAAGAAGAAAGGATGGTTAAATGGTAGCTTAGTTGGACTTAGTCATATGGCAGTTATATTTATTATTAGTACTTTTTGGGTAGAGAATTTATCAGCCGTAGGAGTTGGAGGTATGTTGGCTATTGGAACAGTAACTGGGTTTATTGGTGGAATGTTAGGAATTAATCTTCAGTAAACGAGGTGATTAAGATAAGTAATCATAAAGAAAATATTGATTTACGAGGAAAGAATTCAAAAGAAATTAGTGAGGTACTTAATATAGAATTCAAGAGGATATATAGTAATGATGAATTCGTATCTGTAGATGTAGGAGGAATTAATTGGCTACCAGCGATTTTAAGCTTTGCTCTTGGAACTATTACCAGTGGTTTTTTAAAAGAGATTGGCAAAGAGATTTGGAGTAAATTTAAAGGTTTATTTATTGATTCTAAAAAGAAAAAATCAGAAATTCCTAAATTTGAATTTGAATTTGAATATCAAGGAATAGAGATTATTGCTGAGATAGAAAGTGTTGATCCATCGGAATTGAAGGCTGCACTTAATAGATTAGAAGATATTTTAAATTTAATATCTGAAGAAGAAGAAAATATTAATCAGCTAGAATTAAGGTTAGATTTAGAAGAAGGTACTTGGAAGAGTAAAAAGTAATAATAAAATCATTTATTTTCTTTTCTGCATTAAACTACCTTTATTATTTAGATAATAAGTGGATAGTCTAAAGATAAGCTTTGAAGTTTAATGTGGAAAGGGAGGTAGATAGTTGAATGGTTGTTAACCAGCAAGCAATTGATAATAATCTATTAGTATTGGAAGAATTAAAAGAGTTTTGGGAAGAAGTAGAGTTTTCTTTATTTCCTCATCAGATAGAAACGGCTCACCGAGTAATTAATAAATTTGATGGTAGAGCTTTGTTGGCTGATGAAGTAGGTTTAGGTAAGACAATTGAAGCAGGATTAATTTTAAAAGAGTATCTTTTGCGAGGAGAGATTGAAAAAATATTAATCTTGACTCCCGCTTCTTTGGGTTATCAATGGTGGTATGAGTTAACTAATAAATTTAATATAGATTTATTTCATAATCGCAAAGGAAGAGCCTGGCATTATTTTAATAATCAGATTGCTTCTATTGATTTAGCTAAAAGAGAACCGCATTGTGATATGATTTATGAACGAGATTTTGATATGGTTGTGGTTGATGAAGCTCATAAATTAAAGAATAGTGACACATTAAATTGGAAGTTTGTTAATAAACTTTCTTCTAAATATATGTTATTTTTAACTGCTACCCCTATTCAGAATAATTTGAAAGAAATTTATAATTTAGTTTCTATTCTTAAACCAAAAGTATTTAATAGTTATAGTAATTTTAAATCTAAATTCAATAGTAATTCTCCTGACTATAAAGCTATAAAAAATAAATTATCTAAAATAATGATTAGAAATCAAAGAATTAATTCTAAACTAGAATATACTGAACGTAATGTAAAGTTAATTCCTCTCAAATTAACCTCACCTGAACAAGAACTTTATGATGGAGTTACTAACTTAGTTAAAAAAGAATATGAACGTTGTATTTCTGAGGATAAAAGTATATTGCATTTAATTACTTTACAAAGAGAAGTATGTAGTAGTTCATTTGCAGTAGTTGGTACATTAAGAAAATTTTTAAAATCAGCTCCTAAGATGCTCAAACCCAAAATAGAACGATTATTAGTATTAGCCCAGAATATTGAAGTTAATCAAAAAGTTAAAGTAATTGAGGAGATTTTAGGAAAAGTAGATGGACAAGCAGTTATATTTACAGAATATTTAGCTACTCAACATTATATCTGTAATTATTTATATAATCGTGGGATAATGCCGGTCAGATTTGATGGTGGGTTAAGTGATAATCAAAAGGAATGGGCTAAGCATATATTTGCTGAACATGGTGATGTATTAGTTAGTACTGAAGCTGGAGGACAAGGTATTAATTTGCAGTTTTGTAATGTAATTATTAATTATGATTTGCCTTGGAATCCTATGAACTTAGAGCAAAGGATCGGTCGGGTGCACAGATTAGGTCAAACTAAGGATGTAGAGATTTATAATCTATCTACTCAAGGTACTATTGAAGAAAAAGTACTAAATTTATTATACCAAAAGATTGATCTTTTTGAGTCAGTAATAGGTGGATTAGATAATATAGTAAATGATGTAAGTGATGAAATCGGTTTAGGTACTACTATTTTAGAAAGTTTGATTAATCCAGAGAATGATTTATTAAGTTTAGATTTAGATGAACTACCAAATAATCATATCATACAGAAATCTTTTTAAATAGTATTATCTAATTAGTTATGTCAATAATAGGGAGTAAGAAAGGAGGTTGTATATAATGTCTAATGAAGAAGTCAAAGGTGAAGGGTTGAGCATGTTAGTGAAGAAAGCATTAACAGAGGATTTAGAAGTTGGGGCGTTAGATGTTAGGGTCAATACTGAAAATGGAATAATTCATTTAGACGGAATAGTAGATGTATTAGCTGACAAAGAAGAAGCAGAGAGAATTGCTAGTAGAGTAAGAGGGGTCAAGGGAGTAGAAAACAGGTTGGCTGTAGCTCAAGATGGTATTAGAAAAGATAAGGAATTAAGTAAAATTATTACCGCTAAATTTAATGAAGAATCCGATTTATTAAATATAGGTGTGATAGTTAAAAGTGGTAGGGTATTTTTGAAGGGGAAAATTAAGAAGGTAGCCCAAGAACAGAAAGCTATGCAGCTTACTAGACAAATTATTGGTGTTAAAGATATAGTTAGTAATTTAAAAATAATTTCTAAAGAGGATAGTATTATTGGTAATGAAGTTAGTAGAGTTTTAAATAGTGACCAGCGTGTGGATTCAGCAGCGATTACAATAGAAGTTGAAGATGGTAAGGCAATATTAACAGGTTCGGTATTGAATATAGAAATTAAGGAATTGGTTAATCATTTATTAGCAGAGATAGAAGGGTTACAAGAGATTAATAATGAGTTAGTTACTCATAAAGGTGGAGTGGGTGGAGATACGGCTTTAGAAGCGATGATTAGACGTGAATTAGGGCAGACAGATGGAGTTAGTCCTGTACAAGTTAAAGTTTATGTTGTTGGTGGGTCTATTTTCTTAGATGGTGAAGTAGATAGTCCCGAACAACATGAAACAGCTATTAAAGTTGTACGTGATATAATTAGAAATGTAAAAGGAGTTAATGGCTTAAATGATGGAATCAAAGTGACCGGCAAGAAAGCATCTAAATCAGAAAAATAAAGACAGGTGTCTCGGAGAGATAGACACCTGCTTTAAGAGTGACATCTGTGTTTGAATTCAAACACAGTATGTTACTCGTATTAATAGTATATAGATTGTTTTAAGATTTATGCATGTATGATTTAATAAAATTTAGATGAAAGTAATTATCATGAGGTTAAAGTGGTGTAGTTTAGAAAAGAGGGTGCTCGGCGAATTATTTATCATATTAGATGTTTGTAGATTAATTAAAAAATTGCAAAGATTTGGTAAGTAAAAAGTTTATTAAAAAAATGTTTGCATTTTTATTCGTTATTATGTATAATTATAACTAACGTTATATATAAATGAGTAATTTAAATAGTAAATGGTAAAGAGTTGAGTGAGGTGAAGATAATGATTAAAGTAGGGGTTGTTGGTTCAACTGGATATACAGGAGTAGAATTAGTACGTTTATTGAGTAGACATCCAAAAGTTAGTTTAAAATTAATTACTTCTAGAAGTTTTTCTGGGAAGAAGATTGCCGATATTTATCCTAACTTACAAGGGATTGTAGATTTAGAATGTGAAGAATTAGATTTCACAGAGATTGCCGATAGAGTAGAAGTAGTCTTTACTGCTTTACCACACGGAGTTTCAATGTCTGTAGTGCCTAAGCTATTACAAGTTGGAGTTAAAGTTATAGATTTAAGTGGTGATTATCGTTATCAAGACCAAGAATTATATGAAGAATGGTATACAGAGTCACATCAAAGTCCAGACTTATTAAGTGAGGCTGTGTATGGTTTGCCAGAATTAAATAGAGAAGTTATTAAAGAGAGTAGATTAATAGCTAATCCTGGATGTTATCCGACATCAGCTATTTTAGCTTTAACACCTGTAGTTAATAAAGGGCTTATAGATCTTAATTCAATTATTATTGATTCTAAATCCGGGGCAACCGGTGCCGGAAGAACTCCAAGTAGAGCTACTCATTTTTGTGAGGTTAGTGAAAATTTTAAAGCTTATAAGGTAGCTCAACATAGACATACATCAGAGATTGAAAATGGAGTAAAAATGGTAGCAAATAAAGAGGTTGTATTATCTTTTACTCCCCATTTAGTACCAATGAAGCGAGGAATTTTAAGTACAGTTTATACCCAACTTAAACAGAATTTTACTACTAAAGAATTAAGAGAGTTATATCAAGATTTTTATAGTTCTCATCCTTTTGTGCGAATACATAAAGTTGGGAAGTTACCAGAAACTAAGTATGTAGTGAATTCCAATTATTGTGACATTGGATTAAAGGTAGATTCTAGAACTAATCGATTAGTAATAGTATCTACTATAGATAATTTAATTAAAGGTTCTAGTGGGCAGGCTATTCAGAATTTTAATTTATTATCAGGTTTATCAGAAACTACTGGTTTAAAATTTTCAGGAATCTTTCCATAAATAAATGTAGCTATAAATAAGAGGAGGGAATATCATGTCTGAAGATTTAAAAAAAATTCAGTTTAAAGATATATCAGGAGGTATTACTAGTACCCCAGGTTTTTCGGGAGCTGGTATTAATTGTGGGATTAAGAAGGATGATAGAGATTTAGCATTAATATATAGTGAATCCGAAGCAAGGTTAGCAGCGGTTTTTACCCAAAATCAGGTAAAAGCTGCTCCAGTATTTATCGGTCAAAAGCTTAGAAAGAATGGTAAAGCTCAAGCTTTAATTATTAATAGCGGTAATGCTAATGCTTGTACTGGAGATGAAGGGTTTAAGAATGCAGAGAGGATCTGTGAACTGACTGGTGAGAAATTGGGAATTAGTAGTGATTTAGTATTTCCAGCTTCAACAGGGATAATAGGACAACAACTACCAATGGATGCTATAACTACTGGTATAAATGACATCAGCGAACAGCTTCATTCAGCAGGTGGTAAACGAGCAGTTAGAGCAATTATGACTACAGATACTTATCCTAAAGAAATAGCAGTTTCTTTTGAGATAGATGGTAAAGAGGTAATTATAGGTGGAATGGCTAAAGGTTCCGGAATGATTGAACCTAATATGGCTACAATGTTAGGATTTTTATCAACAAATTTAAATATTTCTCAACCATTATTACAGGAAGCATTATCAACAGCAGTTAATCGTACTTTTAATCTAATAACTGTTGATGGAGATCAAAGCACTAATGACACAGTGGCTATTTTAGCTAACAAAACTGCTGAAAATAAATTAATTAATACTAAAGATGATAATTATTATAAATTTTTAAATGTTTTAGAAGAAGTAACAAAGTACTTAGCTCAGCAAATAGTTCGTGATGGAGAAGGAGCGACTAAATTTGTAGAAATCGAAGTAATCAACGCTTTAACATTAAGTGATGCGAAATTAATTACTAGAGCTATAGGGAATTCTCAATTGGTTAAGACTGCTATTTTTGGTGAAGATCCAAATTGGGGACGAATTGTAGCTGCTGCTGGTTATTCTGGAGGTCAAGTTGAATTAGATAGATTAGATGTTGAGATTAATGGTGAGAAATTATTGGTAAATGGGCAAAAAAATTTAATAGACGAAGATAAATTACGAAATTTACTGGCTCAAGATGAGATTAAAATTAAATTAGATCTTCATTTAGGTCAAGGAAGATATAAAGTATGGACGTGTGATTTATCATATGAATATGTGAAGATTAATGCTGAATATCATACTTAATTTATGAGTAATGAGTTGTCAGTGTCTGTGTCAGTTATCAATGTTGAAATTTTTATCTGGTATTAAGAACTGACACTGATAACTGACACTGAGAACTAGTTAACTAGGAGTGATAATGATGAATGATGTAATTAAGAAAGCAGATGTACTAGTAGAAGCCTTACCATATATGCGAAAATTCCAAGGTAAGACTATAGTAATTAAGTATGGTGGAAATGCTATGGTTAATAATAAAATTAAAGAATCGGTATTAGAAGATATTACACTTTTAAAGTATGTAGGAGTTAATCCAGTAATAGTTCATGGTGGGGGACCTGTGATTAGTGAAACCTTGGATAAGTTTGAAATTGAAAGTGAGTTTTATCAGGGATTAAGAATTACTACTAAAGAGATTATGGAAATTGTAGAAATGGTACTAGTAGGAAAAATTAATAAAGAAATAGTTTCTTTAGCTAATAAATTTGGTAGTAAGGCTATAGGAGTATGTGGTAAAGATGGTAACTTAATTGAGGCAGATGATTATGAATTAAATTCTAAAAATGAAGTTGATTTAGGGTATGTAGGGCAGGTTAAAGAGATTAATTCTGAAATTTTGGATAAATTAATAGTTGATAACTTTTTACCAATTGTAGCTCCAATTGGAGCAGGTGAAAATGGAGAAAGTTATAATATTAATGCTGATTTAGTTGCTGGTCATTTAGCAGCAGCCTTAAATGCAGATAAATTAATTTTATTAACTAATGTGGAAGGGATTTTAGGAGATAAGAATAATAATAGTTCTTTAATTTCTTCATTAACTATTGACGAGGCAAAAATAATGATGAATGATAAGCGAATAGCAGGTGGTATGATTCCTAAAGTTAATTCTTGCATTAATGCTTTAGAGAATGGAGTGCGGAGAACTCATATTCTGGATGGAAGAGTACCTCATGCATTATTATTAGAAATATTTACAGATAGAGGAATTGGCACTATGGTAACTAAGTAGAAGGAGAGGAGAATATGAAGAAAAGAGAAATTGTTAAAGCAGATAATGATTATTTTATGAATGTCTTTGGTGACAGAATGCCGATCGTAGTGGATAAAGGAGAAGGTATTAAGGTTTATGATAAAGAGGGGAATGAATATTTAGATTTTTTGGCAGGTATTGCAGTTAATGCTTTAGGTCATAGTCATCCAGAATTTAATAAAACATTAAAGAATCAAATTGATAAAATAATTCATTGTACTAATATTTATTACATTGAGCCTCAAGCAAAGTTAAATAAGTTATTAGTAGAGAATTCAGTAGGAGATAGGATTTTTTATGGGAATAGTGGAGCAGAGGCTAATGAGGGGGCAATTAAATTAGCTCGTAAGTATTTTAAGGTAAGAGATGAAGATAGATATGAGGTTATTACTACTACTAAGTCATTTCATGGACGAACTTTAGCCACTATTGCAGCAACAGGACAAGAGAAGTATCAAAAACCGTTTACTCCTTTACCAGAAGGCTTTAAATCAGTACCTTTTAATGATTTAGATGCTTTAAAAGGAGCTGTTTCTGATAAAACTTGTGCAATTATGTTAGAACCTATTCAAGGTGAAGGCGGAATTAATGTAGCAGATAAGGAGTATTTAAAAGGAGTTAGGGAACTCTGCGATGAAGAAGGAATATTACTGCTCCTAGATGAGATTCAAACCGGACTAGGAAGAACGGGTAAGTTATTTGGATATGAACATTATGGAATTGAACCAGATATTTTTACATTAGCTAAGGCATTGGGCAATGGAATACCGGTTAGTGCCTTATTAGCTAAGGAAGAAGTAGCAGATGCTTTTAAACCTGGTGATCACGGTTCTACGTTTGGTGGTAACCCTTTAGCTTGTGCGGCAGCTTATACAACGCTTAATACCATTTTAGAAGAAGGTTTAGTGGGACATACTCTTAAGATGGGAAAATACTTTAAGAATAAGTTAAATGAATTAATCGAAGAGTATGATTTTGTTAAGAGTGTTAGAGGGAAAGGTTTAATGATTGGTTTAGAAGTTGACCTTAATGCTAAAGTATTAGTTGGTGAAGCTTTAGAAAAAGGTTTATTAATAAATGCAGTTAGTGGAACAACTTTACGATTTTTACCGCCATTAATTGTGGAGGAAAAGGATATTGATCAAGTGGTAGAGATATTAAATGATATGTTTGCAAAATATGAATAAAAGATTAAAAAGTAGGCCTATATAGGTCTGCTTTTTTTAATTGGTTTAAGTTATTTTTTTCACATAATATGCAGGGGAATGGGGGAGAGGTATAGAAATATGTAAAAAATAGAAATAAATTGATAAAATGTAATTTTGCTGATTAGAATAAGGGGGTTATTATGGATTTAGTAGAAGTTTCGAAATTAGAGTCAGGAATGGTTTTGGCTGAAAATATATACTCTCCCAATGGAGAAATTTTACTAAAGAAAGGTATTCAAATAAGAGATAGTTATATATAAATTAAATAATTGGGGAGTTGAATCTATTCATGTGGAAGGAAGTGAAGAGGAACAGAACTTAAAAGATGAAAAAACTGAGATAATTTCAGAACAAATAGAAAAAGAGATAAAAATAATAACCAAAGAGTATGTGCAAAATGTTAGTATAAGTAAGCAAGTAAGCGATATGATTAAATTTGAAGCTATATTAGGAATTATAGAAGAGATTGTTGAAGGAATCATTGATAATGAAGATATATTACATAATTTAGAGAGTATAATGAATTTTAAAGATGATAAGTTCTTTCATTTAATTAATGTAACTGTTCTTTCATTGATGTTAGGAAGTAGTTTAAAGTATAATAAAGAATGGCTAAGAATTTTAGGTATAGGAGCATTTTTACATGATATTGGGGAGACAAAGGTTCCAGCAAAAATTCTAAATAAACCTAGTAAATTATCTCCAGCTGAGTTTGCAGAAGAACAAAAGCATACTTTGTATGGATATGAATTTTTGGAACAACAAGAAAATATTAATGAATTATCTGCATTAATAGCTTATCAACACCATGAGCGTTGCGATGGATCAGGCTACCCTCAAGGATTACTAAAACGAGATATACATGAGTTTAGTAGAATAGTGGCTATAGCAGATGTATTTGATGCTATGAGAAATGATAGAGTATATAGGTCTGCATTTAAAATTAAAGAGGTAATTGAATATTTATATACTATGATAACTTGGAATAAATTAGATAATCAATTAATAGAAAAGTTTTTAGAATGTTTAGTGCCTTATTCAATTGGAACTAAAGTTAAATTAAATGATAATTATGAAGGAGTAGTAACTCAAATTAAAGAGAATTTTAATATGCGTCCAGTAGTTAAGGTCTTAAAAAAAGATGGTAAAGAACTGGATGAATCATTTGAGATCGATTTAGAGAAAAAACTTAATTTTGTTATTGAAGAAGTAGGATAAAAGTTAAATTTCAAAGATAATTATGAGTAAATTAATTAAGAGAGGCTATGAAGATGAAACAGATTATTAAGGCAAGTGAGATTTATACTCCGGAGATATCAAGAAAAAAACATCTAATTATAGAGGGTAATAAGGTAGAAAGTATTAGTAATAATATTAAAGACTATAATTTACAAGAGTATAAGTTAATTAATTACTCAGAATATAGAGTATTGCCAGGATTAATAGATATACATATTCATGGTGGAGCAGGAGTAGGAGTAATGGATGGTAGGTTAGAATGTATTAAAAAGTTATCGGAATATGCTTTTAAAAGCGGAGTTACTTCATTTCTTCCTACCACATTAACAACATCGAAGGTTAAATTAATGAATGTCTTAGCAATTATTCAGTATGCTAAAGGTCAGAAATATTCTTCTAATATCGAAGGAGTGCATTTAGAAGGCCCATTTATTAATGAAAAACAGGCTGGAGCTCAAAATCAAAATTTCATCTGCACACCAAAGCATAAATATCTTCAAGAATTAATTGATAGTTATCAAGATTTAATTAAGGTTGTTTCTATAGCGCCAGAAATAGAGAAAGGTTTAGATGTAGTTGATTATTTTGCAAGGAAAGGTATAACAGTTTCAGTGGCTCATTCTGATGCTACATTTGAGATAATGCAAAAGGCATTTGCTAAAGGTTTAGACCAGGCTACTCATTTTTTTAATGGAATGAGAGGGCTACATCATCGTTACCCTGGAGTAGTCGGAGCTGTATTAAATAATGAAGAATGTTATTGTGAATTAATAGCAGATGGAATTCATGTTCATCCAGAAGTTATAGATTTATTAATTAAAATTAAAGGTGAAAAAAAGATAATTCTAATTAGTGATAGTATGCAAGCAGCAGGTTTATCTGCAGGGAGTTATGCATTAGGTGATGATAAAGTAACTGTAGATGAAACTGGCAAAGCTTATTTATCAGATGGAACTTTAGCAGGTAGCACTTTAAGGCTAATAGATGCTATAAGTAATATGGTGCAGTTTACTCATTTAAATTTTGTTCAAGCTTTAAAGATGGCAACAATTAATCCAGCAGTTAAATTAGGATTAGAGAGAAAAGGAAGGTTAGAAGTAGGGTGTGAGGCAGATTTTATAGTAGTAAATGATAGCTTAGATATAATAGCAACTTATAAAAATGGAAATAAGGTATATGAAGTTTAATTAAGGTGGTCAATTGACTACCTTAATTTTTATTAGTATAAGTTAAACAATTAAAATAACTAAATTTGAATAAGATCGAAATTTATGGTAATATTAGAAGGTGATTATATTTTAGCTGAGAGGAGTAGAGAAGTATGATTCAAATGCAGACTTTATTAACTTTTATAATTTATTTTATTTTCTTAATGGGAGTTGGGATTTATTTTTACAGAAAGACAGTAGATGTGGAGGATTATTTATTAGGTGGTAGAGGAATGGGAAGTTGGGTAACAGCCTTATCTGCTCAAGCTAGTGATATGAGTGGCTGGTTGTTGATGGGATTGCCTGGAGCGGTTTACATAGGTGGTATGAATCAGGCTTGGATTGCAATCGGTTTGTTTATAGGAACTTGCTTAAATTGGAAGTTTGTAGCACCGAGATTGAGAGTTTATACTAAACGGACAGAATCAATGACATTGGCATCATTTTTTGAAGATAGGTTTAAAGATCCGACAGGCTTGTTAAGAGTTATATCTGCTCTTATAACTTTATTATTCTTTACTATTTATTCTTCATCTGGATTAGTTGCTGCGGGTAAACTTTTTGAATCTATGTTTAATATTGATTATACATTAGCAGTAATAATCGGTTCATTTGTGATTGTATTATATACTTTTTTGGGAGGTTTTTTAGCAGTTTGTTGGACAGATTTATTTCAGGGATTACTTATGTTTGTAGCAATAATTGTGGTTCCTATTTTAGCTTATAATTATGTAGGTGGGGCAGAGGCTATTAAAGAAGCGATGCTTGCTAAAGAAGTCTCCACTAGTTTGATCTCAAAAGATTTTTCTATTATGGCTACTATTTCTACTATGGCTTGGGGATTAGGCTATTTTGGTCAACCTCATATTTTGGCTAGATTTATGAGTATTAAATCCGTAAAAAAAGTTCCAGAAGCTATGAAAATAGCCGTTACTTGGGTTTTTATTTCATTAGGAGGAGCTGTTATAGTAGGAGTTATTTCAATCCCAATGTTTGATAGTTTAGCTAGTGGGAATCATGAGAAAGTATTTATTTACATGATTAGTCGATTATTTAACCCTTGGATTGGAGGAATTTTATTAGCTGCTATATTATCAGCTATTATGTCTACAATAGATTCTCAATTATTAGTTTCATCTTCAACTTTAACAGAGGACTTTTATAAGCGAGTTATTAATAAAGAAGCTTCAGATAAAGAATTAATGCATACTGGTAGAATCTGTGTATTACTTATTTCAATTATAGCTTTATTTTTAGCTTTAAATCCAAATAATACAGTATTAGGTTTAGTTGCTTATGCTTGGGCTGGATTTGGAGCAGCTTTTGGACCAGTAGTATTATTTGCTTTGTTTTCAAAGAATACAAGTTGGCAGTCTGCTTTAGCCGGTATGGTTGTTGGAACAGTTGTATTACTTATTTGGAAGCAGGTAGGATTAGGTAAAATTATGTATGAAATTGTTCCAGGTTTTATTGCTAATGTAGCAACTATTCTTATTGTTAACACTATGGTAAAGCAGACAGATGAAGATATTTTAAATGATTTTGATGAAGTAATTGAGGTAACTGATACTATAGCTTAATGATTAATGATATTCAAGTGTATTCTAAATAATAATATTTTGATTTAATATTTATTTGATATAGTTAAAAGATGGAGGAATTCCTCCATCTTTTTTTATCGTATAGGAAATTATACTTAATTTCAAATTGTGGATAACTTTCTAGTCAATATACCTCTGTAGCGACTCTTAAAACAGCCTGGGGCCATGGACGGCGGTAAGGCTGTTTTTGAGAATGAATGGAGCAGGATGCGGAATGAATGGCAAGTGAAAGAGGTATATTGACTTTGTTCTTTAATAATAATTAAGTGATTTTTTCTTTTGTTAAATAGACTGTATAGCTAGTAATTAATCCGAATGCTAAGAATGCAGTTAAAGAAATTAATAGATTTGTTCCTTGCATCCAGGATGCGGTTATTGTTCCTTGACTAGCAGCGATTGGTAAAATAACAGCCCATACTAAAGTACCATATATTATGCCTATTAACCATGTGTTTATGGCAGCTATGGATTCGCTGTTATTAACTAGATAGAAAAGAATCCAGCCGGCAACTTGTCCAACAAGAATATGTATGAGAAGCTGTGTGATTGAAAATTTAGGATTTAATGCTGATATATTAAGACTTTCTCCTATAAAGACTATTCCTGCTTGAAGCAATGATGCTATTAAGAATCCAAAATAGTAGTTTATTTTCATTTTACTCTCCTTTCTTAATTCTTTATTTTAATTTGTAATGGATTAATTAAATAATTTATATTAATTCTAATTTAAGCTAATTTTGTGATATTATCCATAGAAAATTAATTAAATTTAGTATAATATTAACTTAAAAGCAAAGGAGAGGTAAAATGTCTACAACTGATTTATATAGGAAAGAAGTTAAACGAATTGCTACAATAATTAAAAGCGAGTATGAACCAGACAAGATTATTCTATTTGGTAGAAACGAAGTGATAATCAATATGCTGATTATCAAAGAAACAGATATGAAAAGTTATGAAAGAGGAACAGTAGTTTCAGGGTTGATTTCTAACCGAAAGCTGCCATTTAATCCTTTCGTTTATACTCCTAATGAGATAACACTTGACACAAAAGTTGGTTCGATGACTTATAAAGAGATTCTAGAAAACGGAGAAGAGATATATTCGAAAGTAGATTAATTTCATAATTGATTTTTTATAAAAAGAAGCCATGCAAATGGCTTCTTTTTATTTTATTGGAAATAAATACCTGATTATTCTTGCATTTTTATTCACTATAATGTATAATTATTAATAAGATAAAGTACAAAGTGGTAATTTTGTATATGATTTTTGGGGGGAGAGATATATGAAGGCGATTCTAGCGTTAGAAGATGGAACATATTTTGAAGGGGAATCTTTTGGAGCTACAGGTGAAATTGATGGTGAAATAGTATTTAATACCAGTATGACTGGGTATCAGGAGATAATGACGGATCCGTCTTATCGCGGACAGATTGTAAATATGACTTATCCATTGATTGGGAATTATGGGATTAATGATGAAGATAATGAATCAGAAGAGATTCAGGTGAGAGGATTTGTTGTTAGAGAAAGCTGTAATTATCCGAGTAATTGGAGATGTCAACAGACTGATGAAGAGTTCTTACAGCATAATAATGTAATAGGAGTTAAAGGGATAGACACTCGAGCGTTAACAAAGCATATTCGAAAACATGGAATGATGCAAGGTGTAATTTCAACAGAAGATTTAAATCTAGATAGTTTGATACAGAAAGCTAAATTAAGTAGTTTAAGTAAAGATTTAGTTTATGAGGTGACTACTAATGAGAATTATTCAATAGAACCTATTAATTATCAAGCAAAATATCATATTGCAGTTTTAGACTTAGGAGTTAAACAAGATATCTTAGAATCATTCAAAAAATCTAATGCACAATTAACAATATTATCAGCAGATACTTCAGCTAATGAAATTTTAGATTTAAATCCAGATGGCGTATTCATTTCTAATGGGCCAGGTGATCCCAAGGATGTTCAAGAGGTTGTGCAAGAAGTTAAGAAGCTAGTTGGGAAGTTACCTTTATTCGGAATCTGTTTTGGACATCAAATTTTAGGGTTAGCTTTAGGAGCTGATACGTATAAATTAAAGTTTGGTCACCGGGGAGCAAATCATCCTGTGCAAGATTTAAAAACCGGTCAAGTATATATTACTTCACAAAATCATGGATATGCAATTAAAGAAGATTCATTGCCTCAAGATATGGTTATTACTCATAAGAATTTAAATGATGATACTATTGAGGGGATGAGACATAAGAAGTTACCGATTTTTTCAGTACAGTATCATCCAGAAGCAGCACCTGGACCTAATGATTCAGAGTATTTATTTGGTGAATTTATTAAATTATTAGTAGACTCAGCAGCGTAGGAGGGGATTTAGTTGCCAAAAAAGGCAGATTTAGATAAAGTATTGGTTATTGGTTCTGGTCCAATTGTTATTGGGCAAGCAGCAGAGTTTGATTATTCTGGGACACAAGCATGTAAGGCTTTACAAGAGGAAGGGATTGAAGTTGTTCTAGTTAATAGTAATCCTGCTACCATCATGACTGACACTGATATAGCTGATAAGGTATATGTTGAACCGATTACTGTTGAATTTATAAAGAAAGTTATGGAGATAGAAGATCCAGATGGTATCTTACCGACTTTAGGTGGGCAGACTGGACTTAATTTAGCGGTTGATTTAGCAAAGCATGGAGTATTAGAGGAGACAGGAGTAAAGCTTTTAGGAACCTCTTTAGATGCTATTCAACAAGCTGAAGATAGAGATAAATTTAGAAATACTATGAAAGAATTAGGAGAGCCAGTAGCAGAAAGCGAAATTATCGATAGTCTGGGAGCTGCTAAAGAATTTGTAACTGAAGTTGGATTTCCAGTGATAATTAGACCAGCTTATACTATGGGGGGGACTGGTGGTGGTATTGCTAATGACCAACAGGAGTTAGTAGATATAGTCAGTCGTGGTTTAAATAATAGTCCTATTAGTCAGGTTTTAATCGAGAAAAGTATTGCAGGTTGGAAAGAAATTGAGTATGAGGTGCTACGAGATGGGGCTAATAATTGTATTACTGTTTGTAATATGGAGAATTTCGATCCGGTGGGAATTCATACTGGAGATAGTATAGTTGTAGCACCTAGTCAAACATTATCAGATTTAGAGTATCAGATGTTAAGAACAGCTTCGTTACGAATTATTAGAGAGCTAAAAATTGAAGGCGGTTGTAATATTCAATTTGCTCTAAATCCAGACAGTCTAAATTATTCTGTAATTGAGGTGAATCCAAGGGTAAGTAGGTCTAGTGCTTTAGCTTCAAAGGCAACAGGTTACCCTATTGCCAGGGTAGCAGCAAAAATAGCGATTGGACTTAGATTAGATGAGATTGAAAATTCAATAACTAAAGAAACTACTGCCTGTTTTGAACCGGCTTTAGATTATGTAGTTTCTAAAATTCCAAGATGGCCTTTTGATAAGTTTGATTTTGCTGATAGAAATTTGACTACTCAGATGAAGGCTACTGGAGAAGTTATGGCTGTAGGAAGAAATTTTGAAGAATCAATCATGAAAGCTATAGATTCTTTAGATAGTGATATTGATTTAATTTCTGCTGATTTTAGTCATCTATCTGACACTGAATTAGAAGAAAAGTTAATTACACCTACTGATGAGAGGTTATTTATTATAATTGAAGCTTTGAAACGAGGCTGGGATTTATTAAAGATAATTGATTTAACAGAAATAGATAAATTCTTTATATTTAAATTAGCTTATTTAGTTGAGGAATCAGAAAAGTTAAAGAGTTATGCTTTAGATGATATTGACACAGTGAAGTTTAAAGAGTTAAAGAAGCATGGTTTCTCTGATCCATATATAGCTAAATTAATAGAATCGGATGAAGTAAAGGTAAAGTCTAAGCGAAAAGAGTTAGGATTAGAAGCAATATTTAAGATGGTAGACACTTGTGCGGCTGAATTTGAGGCGGCAACTCCATATTATTATTCGACTTATGAATTAGAGGATGAGATTTTTAAGTCAGATAAGGATAGTGTTCTAGTTGTTGGGTCTGGTCCTATTAGGATTGGACAGGGAATAGAGTTTGATTACTGTAGTGTTCATTCAGTAAAAGCACTGTCAGAGGAAAGGGTCGATTCTTTAATTATTAATAATAATCCAGAAACAGTGAGTACTGATTATGATACTTCAGATAAATTGTTCTTTGAGCCGATAACTCCAGAACATGTAATGAATATTATAGATAAAGAGGAGCCACAAGGAGTAATTTTACAATTTGGTGGACAGACTTCAATTAATTTAGCTCAAGATCTTGCTAAAAGAGGGGTTAAGGTCTTAGGTACTTCAGTAGAAAGTATAGATTTAGCAGAGGATAGAGATAAATTTGTAAAGGTGCTACAAAAGTTGGGGATTAGATATCCAGATGGAGATACGGCTATCTCTATAAAAGAAGCATTAGATATTGCTAGTAAGTTAAGTTATCCTTTATTAGTTAGACCTTCTTATGTATTAGGAGGTCGTGCTATGGAGGTTGTTTATAAGAAGGAAGAGTTATTAGAATATATGAAGAAAGCGGTTAAGGTTTCACCAGATCATCCTGTCTTAATTGATAAATATATTGCTGGTAAAGAAGTAGAAGTTGATGCCATAGCGGATGGAACTGATGTAGTCATTCCAGGAATTATGGAGCATATTGAAAAAGCTGGAATCCATTCTGGTGATAGTATGGCGGTTTATCCTCCACAAACCTTAAATGAACACCAAGTTAATGAGATAATAGAGTATACAGTTAAAATAGTAAAGGAATTAAAGATAATAGGACTAGTAAATATTCAATTTGTAATTGATGAATTAGGTCATCCATATGTATTAGAAGTAAATCCTAGAGCCAGTAGAACAATTCCAATTTTAAGTAAAGTAACTGGAGTGCCAATGGTTAAATTGGCTACAAAGACAATATTGGGTAAGTCTTTACCAGAATTAGGATATGATTACGGCTTAGTACCAGAATCAGAATTAATTACAGTTAAATCACCGGTATTTTCTTTTGAAAAACTATCAGATGTAGATATCTTTTTAGGACCAGAGATGAAGTCTACAGGAGAGGTAATGGGTACGGACACTACTTTCTCTAAGGCGTTATATAAATCAGTTTTATCTGCAGGATTTAATCTACCGCAAGGTGGTAAAGTTTTATTATCTATAGCAGATCGAGATAAAGAAGCTGCTATTGAGATTGCAGAGCAATTTATAGATTTAGGGTTTGATTTAGTAGGAACTACAAATACAGCTGAGAAGCTAAATGAAGTTGGGATTGAAATAAAATCAATACCAAAAGAAAGTAAAGAGCAAGATGTATTTGATTTAATTAAGAAGAATGAAGTTGATTTAGTAGTAAATACCCCTACTAGAGGAAAGATTGCTACTAGAATCGGTTTTCAAATTAGGAGAACCGCTGTTGAATATAACGTGCTTTGCTTAACTTCTATTGGAACTACAGAAGCTTTACTTGCAGTTTTAAAGGAAAATTTAGAAGACTTTCAAGTGTTATCGTTAGATAAATATTTATCTTAAAATATTTGGAAAGTACCAGCTATTTAGTTGGTGCTTTTTTATTTTTAAATTATGATTTTTATTAATCTATAAATTTTTCATAATTAAATTAATTCAATTCATTATATTTTCATATTTATCTTTTATAATTAAATTAAGTTAAGAGAAAAGCAATGAATGAAATTTATTAATTAAAATAATTACTGAGAAATTTAAGGAGGGATAATTATGATGATGGGAGGCGGAGGATTAATTTGGATTATAATTATTATTGGTGCTTTCTTCATGTTCAACAATAATAATTTTCGAGGTAAAAATTGTAGTTCTAGAAATGTAACAAAATCTAAGACTTCCTTAGAAATTTTAGAAGAAAGATATGCACGTGGTGAAATTGATAAGGAAGAATTCATTGAAAGAAAAAATAATCTACTTAATTAAGAATAAAGGAGGCAATAAGATATGTTTGGATGTGGTTTTGGATGGAGAGGCTTTGGTCGTTATGGATTTGGTGGTTTTGGTATGGGATTTACAAATATTCTATTTTGGGGATTAATAATAGTTGCTATAGTTTTGATTGTAAAAGCAATAAAGTCTAATGGTAATCAAAAGGTTTTACAGAGTAGTTCTAATACTTCTAGTTCATTAGAAATATTAAAGGAAAGGTATGCACGAGGTGAGATAAATAAACAAGAGTTTGAAGAAAAGAAGAAAGATTTAGGTTATTAATATTAGCAATATTGTGATTGATATTATTGTTTAGCCCCTATAATTATTATAGGGGTTTTTTGCTTGTGAAAATTAGTTATATATTATAAAGAAGTATACAATTACCAAGTGGTTTCTTAGTTTAGTTCATTGAATCTTCACATTTGACTTTTAAAATTAAATTAGAATAAATATTAAATTATTATTTTTTAGGGGATAATGAGGAGGGAATAAATCAGTTATAAGTTGAATTTTATATTAAATTGCAGATAAGACAAATTTAGTCTATATAACTTTAAAAATAATAGGAGGGATTTGATGAAGAAAGTAGTAGCAAGTATAACAGTAATAGCATTATTGCTGTCATTGAGTTTATTAGCTTTGGCAAATGATTCACAGGATAACTTATTTAAAAAGAATTATGAACTTAGAAAAAATTATGTTAAAGAACAATTAGAACGAGGATTAATTAGCAAACAAGAAGCTGATTATAGGTTAAATAGACTAGAGACCATGCGAGAGTACTATGAACAAAATGGTAATGATTATGGATTTGAAACTAATTATAACTTACAAAAAAATAATATTAAAGAACAATTAAATCAAGGTTTAATCACTCAACAACAAGCCGATTACATGTTAAATCGACTAGAGACTATGAAAGATTATTATCAAAATAATACGAATAATTACGGAACTAATGATTGGTATAAGTTTCAACAAGATTATATAAAGCAGCAGTTAAATAGAGGATTAATTACTAAAGAACAGGCAAATTATATGTCAAAGCAATTAGATGTAAAGAGAGATTACTATAAAGAGAATAATATTAATAATTATGGTTATGGTTTTGGTCCAATGATGTATGGTCAAGGCATGATGAGAGGTAATGGAAATGGTTATAGTAAGATGACAGGTAATAGAAATAACCAAGGGATGATGAGGGATACTGGAAGTCAACAAGGAACGATGCATAATAATAGTCAAAATAGAATGCAACAATCCCAAGTAAGTCAAGAGAGAGTAAGTAATAATAAAAATGTGTCCGAAGTGACAACTAAATCACAGGACAGCTTATTTAAAAAGAATTATGAACTTAGAAAGAATTATATTAAAGAACAGTTAGAAGAAGGATTAATTACTGAACAGCAAGCGGATTATATGCTAGATAGATTGAATGCAATGAAAAGTCATTATGAACAAAATGGTAATAATTACAATCCTGGTTTTGGTTCTATGATGTATGGACCAGGTATGATGAATAGATATGGACAGAACATGATGAGGAATAACTCTGGCATGTCAAATGGTAATGGACCTGGCATGGGTCATGGTGGTATGGGTCATGGTAGAAGAAGAGGTAAAGGTAGATGGTAATTATAATTGCATAAAATAGATAATCAAGACCTTCTATTAAAATATAGAAGGTCTTTTTTAAATTTAAAGTAAATTAATTTATATATTTATGAGGATTCACATGATTACCATCAATCATTATTCTAAATTCTAAATGAGGTCCAGTGCTTCTACCTGTATTCCCTGATTTAGCAATAATTTGTCCTTGTTTGACTCGTTGCCCTTTACGCACCAATAGTCTAGAGTTATGGCCATAAAGTGAGATTACTCCATTGCCGTGATCAATAGTTATGGTTTTGCCAAAGCCTGAAATCCAACCGCTACTTATTACTTTACCAGCCTTAGTTGCTTTAATTGGGGTTCCCGTTCTAAGTGCTATATCTATTCCTTTATGGAATTGTTTTTTATTTAAAATAGGATGAACTCTCCATCCGTAATCAGAACTAATTCTACCACTTTTAGTTGGCCATACGAAATCAGGTTTAACTTTAGTAACATTTTTAGAAGTATTTGATAGGTCAAGTGTTAATTTAGAAACTTTAATTGTCTGTCCAGATGTAATACTATCGCCTTGAAAATCATTTAATTTCTTAATAGTTCCAACTGTAGTATTGAATTTTTTGGATATTCTTTCTAATGTGTCCCCTCTTTCAACTTTATAGGAGACAATTTCATAAAAGTCAGTATTGATTCCCCCACCTAAAGCTGTTTTAGGGATGACTAATTCTTGTCCAATACGAATAACATTAGAATTTAAATCATTAGCTTTTTTAATGACTTCAACTGATACATCATATGTAGAAGCTAACTCTGATAGTGTATCACCGGATTTTACTGTATGTTTATTAAAACTATTAGCTTCCTTTAAATGTTTTCGGGTTGTTGCACCGACTATTCCATCAGCAGGAAGCTCTGCATCTCTTTGAAAATTAATTATTGCTTCTTTAGTACTAGGTCCAAAAATCCCATCAATAATTAATTTTTCACCTAACATTACTAAACTTTCTTGTAATTCTCGTACATCATTTCCTTTCATACCTTGTTGTAAAACCCTTGATTCTGCATGAACTTGACTTACTAATAGAGAAGTGATGAGTATAACTAGTATTGAGATTAATTGTAATTTTTTATACTGCAATAATATAGTCCCCCTTTTTGTTTAGATTACTGCTTTATATAAAATTCACATAAATTATGTGATATTATATTATTTATATTCATTAATAAGGCACTCATATTTATTTTACATTAATTTAATAATTTTTTCAACTTAATTAGATAATTTGTAATAAATTGTAGGATTTTAACTTTTAATTTGAAGAGGGGGTTAAAACATAGAATAGTTGATAAGATTGTTGAAAATTGTTATAATTTAAGTAGGAATGTTTAATATCTTTACATGAGTATGTGATATTTATCACTAACATTATAGTAACTTATATGAGTAAATAGATAAACTAGTATCATCTTCAGCATGTGACTCAGCTTACTATCATAATGCTGTAATTTATATTTTATAGAAAGATTATAGGGAGGAGATAGAAGTGATAGATAAAATGAATGCATTAAGATGGCATGGGAGAAATGATATTAGAATTGATGAAGTTGCTATACCAAAAGTAAACTCAGGAGAGGTAAAGATTAAAATAGAATGGTGTGGGATCTGTGGGTCAGATTTATATGAATATAAATCAGGACCACTTTTTATTCCAGAAAGCAAGTCACATCCATTGACCGGAAGAAAAGCACCAGTAATTTTAGGACATGAAATTGCAGGAGAAGTAGTAGAAGTAGCTCATGATGTGAAAGAGATTCAAGTTGGAGATAGAGTAACAGTTGAACCAATTAGGAGCTGTGGAACTTGTGTTCAGTGTAATGAGGGATATTATAACCTTTGTTCAAATAGAGGATTTCATGGTTTTGATGGTGGAGGTGGAGGCTTAGCTGAATATACTACTTGTAATGCTGATATGGTTCATAAATTACCTAAAAAGATGTCTATGGAACAGGCGGCCCTAGTTGAACCTCTGGCAGCAGCTATACATGCAATTAGAAGAGGACGTTTTGCACAAGGACAAACAGCAGCAATATTTGGTACAGGTCCAATTGGGTTAGCTCTTATTTCAGCTGTTAAAGTAGCTGGTGCTAAGAAAATAATTGCAGTTGAAATTGCGGAAAAAAGAAGAAAAATTGCTAAAGAGTTTGGAGCTGATATTGTATTAAATTCCAATGAGGAAGATGTTATAGCAGAAATAACTAAGTTAACTGATGGTCAAGGAGTAGATATTGCTTTTGAAACCACAGGTGTAGAAGTAAGTTATAATAATGCAGTTACAGCAACAATTAATTCTGGAAAGATAGTAGTAGTCAGCCTTTGGGGCAAAGAAATTGAAATAAATTTGAATGACTTAGTTTTAACTGAAAAAGAAGTGATAGGCAGTATAGCTTATAGAGATGTCTTTCCAGTTACCATGACTTTAATTGCAGAAGGAAGTATAAAGCCAGAAAAAATGATTACTAAACAAATAGGATTAGAGGAAGCAGTAGAAGAAGGCTTTAATGAATTAGTAGTTAATAAAGATGAAAATATTAAAATATTAGTAAACCCAAGTAAATAGATAAATATTATATTTTTTAATTTTAAGTAATATTTATACCGTTATGACCAGATAAAAGCGGTATTTTATGAATATATACAAATAAAATCGTATATTTTTACGAAAAATTCCTGATAACCCCTTGCATATTTATGCTATAAGTTGTATAATTATAAAAAGAAGTTAGAAGCGAGGGGTGAAAATAATTATGAGACATTTATTAACGGTTGCTGATTTAGGGGTAGAGGAGATTGAGGGACTATTTGATTTGACGGACAAATTAAAAAGAGAAGTAGAAGATGGTATTAAACATCCAATATTAGCTGGGAAGACTTTAGGGATGATTTTTCAGAAATCATCAACAAGAACTAGAGTTTCGTTTGAAACTGGAACGTTTCAATTAGGTGGACACGCGTTATTTTTAAGTTCTAATGATATTCAGTTAGGTCGAGGGGAAACTGTTAGTGATACTGCTAAGACATTGTCTAGGTATGTAGATGGAATAATGATTAGAACTTATGACCATAGTGATGTAGAGGAATTAGCAGAAGCAGGTTCTATTCCGGTAATTAATGGGCTGACTGATTTATTGCATCCTTGTCAGATCTTAGCTGATTTATATACTATTCAAGAAAAGAAGGGCAATTTAAAAGGAAAGAAACTCACTTATATCGGTGATGGAAATAATATTGCTAATTCATTATTATTGGGTACGACTAAAGTAGGTATGGATATTACTATATGTACACCTGCAGGTTATGAACCAGATTCTGAGATAATCAAAGAAGCTAAAACTCAAGCAGAAATGAGTGGTAGTCAGGTTGAAATTCTTGATGATCCAGTGGTTGCTGTAGAAGGTGCTGATGCAATTTATACTGATACTTGGGCTAGTATGGGGGATGAAGCAGAAAAAGCAGAAAGATTAAAAGCTTTTGAAGGTTTTCAAGTGACTACAGAATTAATGAATAAAGCTAAAGATGATGTTATCTTCTTACATTGTTTACCAGCATATAGAGGTCAAGAGATGACTGCCGAAGTAATCGATGGGCCACAATCTGTAGTATTTGATGAAGCTGAAAATAGAATGCATATCCAAAAGGCCATAATGGTTAAGTTAATGGAAGAGAATTCACAAAACATGCAGGAGAGTAATGAATATAAACAGAATATAAGTTAGGATATGGTAGAAAAAATATTCAAGGAGGAATAGTAATGAGTAAAAAAGATATTAATAAAATAGTTTTAGCTTATTCAGGAGGATTAGACACTTCAGTTGCTATAAAATGGCTTAAAGATGAATATGATGCGGAGGTTATTGCTTTTGCTGCTGATGTAGGGCAGAATGAAGATTTATCTCCTTTAGAGGAAAAAGCAATAGAGACAGGTGCTAGTAATATATATATTGAAGATTTACAAGATGAATTTATGAAAGAATATGTATTTAAAGGTTTAAAGGCAGGTGCTAAATATGAAGCTAAATATCCTTTAGCTACTGCTTATTCTAGACCTTTAATTGCGAAGAAGATGATTGAGGTTGCTAAAAAGGAAGGGGCAGACGCTGTAGCTCATGGATGTACTGGAAAAGGTAATGACCAAGTAAGATTTGATGTTTCTTTCCAGGCTTTAGCACCAGGGATTGAGATTGTTGCTCCATTAAGAGAATGGGAATTTGGTTCTAGAGAAGAAGAGATAGATTATGCAAGTAAACATGATATTCCAGTAGATGCTACTAAAGAAAACCCTTATAGTATTGATCGAAATTTATGGGGAATCAGTATTGAATGTGGAATCTTAGAAGACCCATGGGCAGAACCACCAGCAGAGGTTTATCAGATAACTACAGCTCCAGAAGAGGCTCCTGATGAACCAGAATATTTAGAAGTTACTTTTGTAGGTGGTGAACCAGTAGCTATTAATGGTGAAGAGTATGAACCAGTAGAACTAGTAGAAAAGTTAAATGAGGTTGCTGGCAAGCATGGCATTGGTAGAGTAGATATGGTTGAGAATAGATTAGTAGGAATTAAGTCAAGAGAAATCTATGAAGCACCAGCAGCGACTTTACTTTTAGATGCTCATAGACATTTAGAGGATCTAGTATTAGATAGAGAAACTTATCATTATAAAGAATTAATTTCAGAAAAATATTCTGAATTAGTATATTATGGTCAATGGTTTTCTCCATTAAGAGAGGCATTAGATGCATTTATTGAAAGTACTCAACAATATGTCAATGGTACTGTGAAAGTGAAATTATATAAAGGAAATTCTACAGTGGTTGCTAGAAAGTCTGATGATTCATTGTACCAAGAGAATTTAGCTACTTATGAAAAGTCTGATATATTTAATCATGAATCCGCTATAGGATTTATTGAGTTATTTGGTTTGCCGTTAAAAGTTCACGGGAAGGTACATAACGATTAGGATTATATAAAGGGGGAAGAGAGAATGGAAGTTAAGGTTAGAAGAGCAAAGATAGTGGATTGTGGGTTAGTATTTAATCTAACTAAGCGTGCTTTTCAAGATTATAATGATCCAAATCTCTTCCCAACTACTCCAGGTTTATTAGAAAGTAAAGAAGAGGTTATAAGTGATATTAAGAATAAAGAAGTTCTAATCGCTTATGTGAATGATAAGCCTGTAGGGTCTGTTCGTTTTTATTCAGATAACGGAAAAGAATTTTACTTGTTTAGGTTAGGAGTATTAAATAAATACCAAAGCCAAGGAGTTGGGAAGAAATTAATCTCTGAAGTAGAAGCTAGGGTGAAAGATCAAGGGGGAGAAAGGATTACTCTTTATTCAGCATATAGACTAAAAGAGTTACTAGCTTTCTATCAAAGTTTAGGTTATGAGATTATAGGTACTAAAGATGACTCTGATTATACTAGAGCTATTATTAGTAAGAATTTAGATAACGAAAGTAATAAAGATGATAGGGAGGAAGACAATTATGAAGTTATGGGGAGGTAGATTTGAAGCTGAAACAGATCAGTTAGTTGAAGAATATACTGCATCTATCGGATTTGATCAGCGGTTATATAAATATGATATAGAAGGTAGTATTGCTCACGTTAAGATGTTAGCCCATAGTGAAATTTTAACTTTAGATGAAAGAGATAAGATTATTAGTGGTTTAGAAGAAATATTAGAAGAGATTGAAAATGATGAATTTGAATTTGAAATTGGTTTAGAAGATATTCATATGAATATAGAAAAAAAATTAATCGACAAAATAGGGAGTGTTGGTGGTAAACTTCATACTGCACGTAGTAGGAATGATCAAGTAGCTTTAGATATGCGACTTTATCTTAAAGATCAGATTAATGATATCAAAGCATTAATTCAGAAGTTACAAAAAGTATTATTAGAATCAGCTGAAGAGAATATTGATATTATTATGCCAGGATATACTCATTTACAAAGAGCCCAACCAGTGAGAGTATCCCACCATTTATTAGCCTATTATGCTAAATTGAAACGAGATTATGACCGATTGATTGACTGCTATAAACGCACCAATGTTTTACCATTAGGTGCAGGAGCTTTAGCAGGAACTACGTTTAATATTGATAGAGAGTTTGTGGCTGATGAACTTGGTTTTAATAAAGTGAGTCAAAATAGTTTAGATACAGTTAGTGACCGGGACTTTGTAATAGAGTTTTTAGCAGCAGCTTCTACTTTAATGATGCATTTAAGTAGATTTAGTGAAGAATTAGTTTTATGGACTTCTCAAGAGTTTGATTTTATTAATATAGATGATGCATTCTGTACTGGAAGCAGTATTATGCCTCAAAAGAAAAATCCTGATGTTCCAGAATTAATTCGAGGAAAGACTGGACGAGTTTATGGTCATTTAATGCAGATATTGACAGTAATGAAAGGCCTACCTCTAGCTTATAATAAGGATATGCAAGAGGATAAGGAAGGTTTATTTGACACTGTAAGCACTTTAAAAGGTGCTATAGAACTATTTGCTCGTATGTTAGCTAAGACTACCTTTAAACAACAGAAATTAGAAGAAACGGCTGAAGATGGATTTACTAATGCTACAGAGGTGGCTGATTATTTAGTAGAAAAAGGAGTTCCATTTAGAGAAGCACATGAGGTAGTCGGTAAGACAGTCTTACATTGTGTTAAAGAAGAAAAGAAATTATCAGATTTAAAGTTAAAAGAATGGAAGGAATTTTCTAATAAATTTGAAGATGATATCTATAAAAAGATAGATATAAAAACAGCAGTAGACACTAGGAATATAATTGGAGGTCCAGCTAAAAAAGAGGTTTTAAGAGTAATTAAAACTGAAAAAGAAGAATTAAAAAAAGATTGATATGAAATATTTCATATCAATCTTTTTTTATAATTTTTTAATGAGTGTTAGGGTCATTAAAAGTATGGGTTTGGGCATCACCTCGAGGGTCATCAAAAGATGGAGGAGTAGGGTTAGGATTATCAAAATATCGACCAGGAGTAGATAAATCAAAGTATAATCGAGAGTCTTCAGTAACTCCAAAGTCATAATTAGAGGATTTATCATTCTTTTGTACTTTATTTAATGCTTCTCTAAATAAAGCATTGTGAGCTTCCTCTCTATTTAATAAAAAATCAATAGTTTCTTTAACACCTTGATCATCTATTTGGCGGTAGAGATATTCATAGACTACTTTAGCCCGTTGTTCTGCTGCGATATCAGATAGAATATCTGCAGCAACATCACCAGTAACATTAATAAAGTTCCCAGTGAAAGGAGATCCAGAAGCGTTAGCTAACATTGGAGAAAGACCTCCGAGAACTTGAGGTTCAATTGAACCAATAGTATCATTAGTATTAGCCACATCATGTCCATTTAACATAGTGATCATTTGAGCTACCATTTCTGCGTGCCCAAATTCCTCGGCTGCAATGTCTAAGAAGAGGTCTTTAATTTCTTGATCTTGGATACGAAAACTTTGACTAAAATACTGAAGCCCAGCTTTTAATTCACCATTTGCCCCACCTAGTTGTTCCTGTAACATAGCAGCATAAGCTGGATTTGGTTGATCTACTTTTACTTCATGTAGTAATTGCTTATCATGATTAAACATATAATATACAACTCCTTTTTTAGTAGTAATAGTAGTATTTGAAGTAAAGATGATAATAATACTGGAAATTTTAATTAGACTTGAGGAGGGGATTATTAATTTTTTCTAGAAAGGTAGTTAATATGTCCATTTATTCATGTATTAATTTGGTGAAAATGAAGAAAGACTATATAATAGAGAGGAGTGAGAAATATGGGAGGTAAGTATCGTATTAATAAGATAAAACAAGAGCATACTATAATTGAAGATATATTACCTTTATTAGAAAATTTAGCAGATTTAAAGACGGTTAAAAGTATTATCCCTGGGCGTATTAATCGACGGAGTGGTAGTGGTATGCAACCTTATCTGCAATTAAAATATAATACTCAAACAGGTATAAAAATTTTGGCTAAAACTAGTTCATCTATTCAAGAAATATTTGTGGTAACTGATTATCCTGATAAGACTATAGAATTGTTAAAGGAGGAAAAATTAGTAAGATAGATTCAGTTTAGATGACAATATGCACTTGTAGTGTAAAATAGGAGGGGTATTATGATACAGACCTTGCAAACTGGCATTCAGGAGAAGCGAATGGTAAAGATAGTCTATAAGAACCCACAAGGAGATATTCGCTATCGCCAAGTTGATCCCTATAAAATGAATGATAAAAAACTGTATGGATATTGTCATGTGAAGAATCAACCACAGATTTTTAATTTAGAAGATATTTTAAGTGTGCAGTTAACCAATAAGAGATATGAGGACAATCTTTATTGATTCATATGTTCTTTAATTTTTCCTCCGGATAACTGACTTCCAATAGCAATCAATACCATTATAGGGATTATTTTGATAGTATATCCAGACGAGATTCTTAACCAATAGATTAAAGGGATGGGTAAGTGAATTGATAAAAACCACGCTAATGAGAATTTTTTTGTTGTAGTTCTGTAAGCACCAAAAGGTAGATTGATTAAAAAAGTTATTAATATTAATGTTAGTAAGTTCATTTCTTTCTTCACTCCAATTCTTTAATTTAATTTTATCCTAATAATAAAATTAAAGATTGAGTTTACAAACCCCTGCTTAAAAGTGATTTTAGTTTATTTTATTTTGAATTATTGAATCTATTGTGATAAATATCACAGTTTTATTTTAATTTTTTGCCATATAATTACTTATATAATATAGTATGTTATTTTATGAAAGAGATAAGCATATAGAACCTGTAGAAAAAGATAATTAATTTAAGCAAAAAATTAGATGAAAATATAATAGGATATTAAAACTAAAGGGTGAATATTAGCTAATATTCACCCTTTAGTTTTAATGTTTTTTATCACTCTTTTCTATTAATCTTAAAATAAGTTTAGATAAAACCATCTGCTCATCTTCAGAAGCTACCTGCCACATTTCTCCTAAAAGCTCTTCTTCTTTATTTCTAGGTTCAACATTATCAGCTAAAAAATCAGCAAGTCGATTAGTAATTTTAGTTAAAGAATCATCAGACATACCGACACTTTCTGCCATATTAACTTGCTTAGAGAGAATTTTTCGAAAATGACTAAAAGAATCTAATACGGACATAATTATTCACCTCTTTAGTTTAGATTTTATAAATAATATACCCAATCTTGTGCAAATAATGTGTTAAATTTAAGTTTAATCATAATGTTTATTAACATCTTCAACATCAAAAACTGCATATGGAGCTTGGTTAGTGTCTTCAATAGTAACTTTTTGTGGTGTTTTTAATTCATTATAGTCAATCATTAGAGTCTGTAATTCCTCTTTTAACTTTTTTTTGGTATGTTCACTAATTTCGTCATTTGATAGTCTGTTTTTAACCTTATGAATTCTAGTCTTTAGTTCATCCTTATATTCCATATTGTCCCTCCTTTAGAGGTATAGATATCAAATTTATTTGAACTTATTCTTTCCGGGTTCAAATCTTATCATGTATATAAATTCTTTATTAAGATTTTGGTATAATCATAATTTTAATTGTAAATATTATTATTTAGAGAAACTTTTAAAGAGGTGAATAAGAATTATAGAAGTAGTTATTCTGCTTTTAGGCATATTAATAATAGGTATTTCTGAAATAAGTAATCTTAAGGCAGGTTTAATTACTGCTATGAAGGTTGGAAATCAGTATGCTGGTTTATTATCAATTTGGACTAGCTTAATATTGGCTTATGCTACATGGCAGTATGTAAAGATGGGAGAAAAGACATTAGAATTTATGAAAGAATCATTTGAAAAAGAATATGAGGAAGATATAAAATTCATGTTTGTTAAAGAACAGGAAGATAAATTAGATGAAGAGTTTGTAATTAATGATAAACTATTGGTAGGTAACGTAGATGACGATTCTTTAATTACTGCTCCAGATAATTCTTATATATATATTAATCTTTTTAATTCTGGTAGGAGATTAATTTCTCATATTCAACTTACATATCATGTCAATATTATTGATCCTCTAGATGAATCAATATCTAAGAAACATCAGATTCAGGTAGTAATTCCCGTTACAATTCAGCCTAATGATTATATTTCGTTTCCTTTAATTTATGTTAGAAAATTACCTGAGGTTGAAGTGATTATTAAGTCTTTGAGGAGTTTCAATGGTTTGGGTAAGGAACAACTATTTAATTCCCCTAAAAAAGATTTAAAATATAGAAATAGAAATTTAATAAGCCCGTAATATTACGGGCTTATTCTGCTTTTTTCATTCTACCAATTAATAAGTAAAATCCAGCAACGATATTATCTAATCCGCAGTCTGTTGTATCTAGATTTTTAACATGGCTTTCTTTTATTTTTTGTAATAGATTAGTGGCTTCGGTAAGATAAAGTTTGCGGTGTTTATTCAATATTTATTGCCTCCCTGTATAAGTTTATTCTTTATAGTATCTATTATTTTATAGTTTATAAAATTAATACATTTTAATATAATTAGTCTTTAATATTTTCAGTAATATTAATTAATTTTCTAATTGAGATATTACCAACAAAAGCCAAATCTTTAACTGATAAGTATGAAATTGCTGATCCATCAAAAAGAATATTGCCTGATGGAGCAAATTCGTCATCTCCTTGCCAAATAACAAAAGTAATCGGAATTTTAGGGAAGAATGGTAGAGTAATACTATAGTCACCAATACTAACCTGCTTTCCATTCAAATGTTTACTTGCTTTAAGTAGGAGTTCAGGTTTATGTCCAAAGTTTTGTACTAAAGGATCAATGGCAGCTCGCTTAAAAGCTCCGTAATAGACTTCGCCTCCTTCGGGGACTTCTCGATAAGAAATCAATTTACCTTTTAAAGGTCTACCACTAGCTTGAGTAAGATAATGAAGTATTAATACATTTAATGGAAAATGGATTTTTTTTCCTTCAACTGTCGTTACTTTGCCTTCAGGATAACTTACAAAATGTTCTTTACCTAAAATTTTTAATTTGAATCTATTATTATCTGGATCAAAGAGAGCATCGGTGTTGTTTACTATTACTTGAGGATCTAAAGCACTTAACTTTTTTTGTGCTTTTTGATAAGAGATAATATCATTATCTTGTTCATAGTCAGTTTTAAATTCTTTCATTTTTCGCATTGAAACCACTCCTTAAATTTATTTAGATTCCAATAACTATTTATATTCTTATATTTAACCATTAATGTAAAATATCCTTTATTAAAATCTATTTTAAAGCTCGGTTAATTTGTGAAATATTTAATAAGTTCTGGAAATTTCATCATACTACATAGAATATTTATGTATCATAAGTTAGGAGATTGTAAAAAGAGGGAAGTATATAAGTTGGAATCTTTTTAGGATATTTGCTTCAAAAGGCCTAATTATAATAATTATATTTGCAATAATTATAAATAAAGTTTATAATCAAAATGAAAAGGAAGAAGATTCTGCAAGAAAGAAACAGAATATTTTAAAAATTTAATAATAATTATGATTTTTTTAGCAGGAAATTTTGCGTTTATAGGGAAATATAATATTAAGAGTATCAAATTGTAATATAATAAATAAATTAGGAGTATATTTTGGGGGGACAGCAATGGTAGATAAAGAGAAGATAAGAGAAGCAGTGGAAATGATTCTAGAAGCAATTGGTGAGGACCCGGATCGTGAAGGATTATTAGAAACTCCGGATAGAGTAGCTAGAATGTATGAGGATATCTTTAGCGGATTGCATAAAGATCCTTCTGATGATTTACAAATATATTTTTCTGAAGAGCATGAGGAATTAGTTTTAGTCAAAGATATTTCTTTTTATTCTATGTGCGAACATCATCTATTACCTTTTTATGGGAAGGCTCACGTAGGTTATATTCCAAAGAGTGGGAAGGTAACTGGATTGAGTAAGCTAGCAAGGGTAGTCGATTCTTTTGCTAAACGACCTCAGTTACAAGAACGATTAACAAGTCAAATAGCTGATCTTATTATGGAAAACATAGATGCTCGTGGAGTGATTGTAGTTATTGAGGCGGAACATATGTGTATGACTATGCGAGGAGTTAGAAAGCCAGGTTCATTTACCACTACTTCGGCTGTTCGAGGGGTATTATATCAAGATCAAGCTGTTAGAGCTGAAGCATTAAAGTTAATTAAGGGTTAGGTTTTAAAGGGATGAAAGTGTAAGTTGATTAACTTAACATTATGAAGTAGTGATGATTAATTAGTTTTAGGAATTTAAAATAACTAATTAATTAGGGAGGAATTGGTAATGGCTAAAAGTAAAGTTTATTATGTGGATATGAAAGCAAAGGATAAGAATAATAACTTAATTAATAAGTTATCTCAACTTTTCTACAAAGCAGGTTTTGATGAATTAATTGAAAAAGATGATTTATTTGGAATTAAGCTTCATTTTGGAGAGGAAGGAAATACAGGGTTTATTAGACCGGTTTTTATTAGGCGGTTAGTAGAAGAAATCAAGAAATCTCAGGGTAAGCCGTTTTTGACTGATGCTAATACTCTTTATGTTGGAACAAGAGCTAATTCTATAGACCATTTAAATACTGCTATTGCTAATGGTTTTGGGTATTCTACTGTACAAGCACCTTTAGTTATTGCCGATGGATTAAATGGGAAAAATTATAGAGAAGTAGAGATTAATCAAAAGCATTTTGATAGAGTTAGAATTGGTAGTGAAATCTGTGATGCCGATGGAATATTAAGTGTGGCTCATTTCAAAGGACATGAATTAACTGGATTCGGTGGTTCGATCAAGAATGTAGGTATGGGATTAGGTAGTAGAAGTGGTAAACAGCAGATGCATGCTGTAGTTACTTCAGAGATAACTGTTGAAGATTGTATAGCCTGTGGAAAGTGTGCTGAATGGTGTCCAGAGGACGCTTTTGAGATTGATGATGTTAGTGAGTTAAATACTGAAAAATGTGTTGGTTGTGGTGAATGTATGGTTACTTGTCCAACAGATGCTATCGGGATTGAGTTAGTTGGTGAATCTCAGGAAGATATGCAGGAAAGAATGACTGAATATGCTTTAGGAGTCATTAAAGATAAAGAGGATAAAACAGGATATATTAACTTTGTTATGGATGTTAGCCCTCTTTGTGATTGTGTTGGTTGGAGTGATAGACCAATAGTTGATGATATTGGGATTTTAGCTTCTAAAGATCCAGTTGCTATTGATCAAGCATCTGCAGATTTAATCAATAAACAACCAGGTAGAAAAGATAGTGCTCTTAAGCATAATCATGGAGCAGGTGAAGATAAATTCAAAGGTATTCATCCGGAGGTTGATTGGACTGCACAGTTAGCTCACGGAGAAACTATTGGGTTGGGTAGTAGGGATTATGAATTAATTAAGGTTGACTAATTATAAAATTACTTAATACTTTAATTTAGAATAGCCAATATGTCATTTGACATATTGGCTATTCTTTTATATCTAATTAAAGTTAATATTCATAAATAGAAAGTTGATTCATCTAAAGATAATTATAGGCTAGGTGAGAATAAGTTTAGATTTATTGCTCTGTATTATATTTTTAGAATAAATCATAATAGAATTTAAGTGGTGGATGATAGAAATATATTAGTCTTTTTTATTTTCAGTAAAGGATTTTTTAATTAAAATCTTGAAGTACTTATACAAGAATGAAACTACTAAATTTAGAGCATAATAAGATTGATAATAGCTAGTTATCATAGGAATTAATATAGTTTAAGTTATTTAGGATTTGTGAAAGGAGAGAAAGTATTTAATGATAGAAATAGGTTTAGTTAGTCTAGGTTGTCCTAAGAACCAAGTTGATTCAGAGATTATGACAGGCTTAATAGAAGAAGCCGGTCTAAAAATAATAGATGATTATAATCAAGCAGAGGTTTTAATTGTAAACACCTGTGGATTTATAGGGGATGCTAAAGAGGAATCCATTGACACTATTTTGGGATTAGCAAAATATAAAAAAGATAATTGTCAGGTATTAATTGTAACTGGATGCCTATCACAGCGTTATCCTGAAGAATTAAAGGAAGAGATTCCAGAAATAGATGCTATTTTAGGTACAGGTAATTTTGATGAGATAGTAAAAGTTATTAATAAAGGCCTAGAAGGAGAAAAAAGGTTTGAAATTACAGATCCTAATTTCGATTATCAAAAAGAGTTACCGCGTAAAAAATCGGATATAGGATATACTGCATATGTTAAAATAGCTGAAGGCTGTAATAATCGTTGTAGTTATTGTGTTATTCCAGATTTAAGAGGAGAACTAAGAAGTAGGAAAATCGAAGATATAGTTAAAGAAGTTACTGAACTGGCAAAGCAGGGTGTTAAAGAGGTAAATATAGTTGCTCAAGATATTACCAAGTATGGTAGGGATCTATATGATGAATCAAAATTAGTTGAATTACTGACTGAGCTAATTAAAATAGAAGAGATTGAATGGTTTAGACTATTATATGCTTATCCTGCAGATTTTAGTGATGATTTAATAGAGATGATTGCCAAGCATAAGCGTATTTGTAATTATATAGATCTTCCGATACAACATGCTGATGAAGAGATTAGAAAAAAGATGGGACGTCAAGGTAGTAAAGAGGATATATTAGCTTTAATTGAGAAGCTAAGAAATAGAATTCCTGATATGACTATTCGTACATCTTTAATTGTAGGATTTCCTGGTGAAACTTTAAAGGAATTTAATAATTTATTGGATTTTATTCAAAGAGCTAAATTTGATCGATTAGGTGTATTTACTTATTCACAAGAAGAAGGTACCCCAGCAGCTAATATGCCGGAACAGATTCCAGGTGAGATTAAAGAAGAACGTTATGAAGAAGTTATGAATTTACAGAAGACAATTTCTTTAGAAAGAAATCAGGAGTGGATTGGTAAAGAGGTTGATATGTTAGTAGAAGAGGTGGAAGAAGAAGCTGGAGAAAGGTTAGTAATCGGTAGGACTGAAAGAGATGCCCCAGAGATAGATGGCTTAATTTATGTTAAGGGGGCTAAAGTAAAGCCGGCAAGTTTTATTAAGGTTCGAGTGGTAGATGCTTATGAATATGACTTAATAGGAGAGGAAATAGAATGAATTTACCTAATAAGTTAACAGTTTTAAGAATTATATTAGTACCTATTTTTATGTTTTTCTTGTTATTTACACCAGGAGGAGAGTATTCAGTTTATACTCGTTATTTTGCTGTGGGAACTTTTATTTTGGCAGCAATTACTGATGGTTTAGATGGTTATATTGCTCGCAAACAGGGGTTAATCACTAAGCTAGGTAAGTTTATTGACCCATTAGCAGATAAATTATTAATTTCTGCAGCGTTAATTGCTTTAGTAGATATGGGAGAGATTACAGCTTGGCCGGCAATTATTATTATCGGTCGGGAGTTTGCTATTACCGGTTTAAGAGTGGTTGCTGCTTCAGAAGGAATTGTAATAGCAGCTAGTAAATTAGGTAAGTATAAGACTACTTTACAGATTATTGCTATTATTGCTATGATTATTAACTTGCCTTATAGCATAATATTAATTTGGCTAGCGGTTCTATTGACTATAATCTCAGGAGTAGATTATTTATGGAAATCTAAGAAGGTGATTAAGACAGATGCATAATAAAAATTTAATTAAATTTTTAGCCAGTGGATTTTACAGTGGTTTAAGTCCTATAGCTCCAGGGACGGCGGGAACAGTAGTTGCTGCAGTTTTAGCAGGAGTTTGGTTGCAGAAATATACTATAAATCTACCATTAATATTAGTTTTAACACTTGTGGGAATAGTTATTTCTCATTGGGCAGAAGAACTATATGGTGAAAAGGATTGCCAAAAGATTGTAATCGATGAGTGGGCTGGCTATTTTGTAGCAATGTTTGGATTAGGAATCAATATGTTAATTCCTGCTTTCATTTTATTTAGAATTTTTGATATTACTAAGCCGTCACCGATTAGAAATTTACAAGAATTTCATGGTGGTATAGGAATTATGTTAGATGATATATTAGCGGGAATTATGGCTAATTTGTTAATTAGATTAATATTAGCTTTTGTTTAGATATTAAGGAGATTCGGTTTTTACCGGGTCTCTTTTTTTATTAAGATATAAATCTTCTACCAATATTTACATTAATTTAACAGTTGTTACCTAATGAATGGTGTGTTATAATAGTCATTGTCGTTGATAAAGTACTATAAAACAAACTAAATCCTAAATAATTTCGCAAGAAAGGAGTGGAAAGAGATGAAGATTAAAGGAATTAGAATAGAATTAGTAGCTATTGTATTAATTATCGCTTTAGGACTTTTCTTTGGTGGCCAATACTATTATAACAATTATCGATTAGAGAATTCGTTAACTAACAGTCTAATGCAGATCGAGGGTATAGAGAAAGTAGAGATTAAGAATGTTAATGAGATTAAAGAGGTTAAATTGACTTTAACTAATGTTAAGATGTTAAAGGAAATTTACCAGAAAGCAGATAGAAGATTAATAGATAAATTTGGAAGCAAGAACTATACAATTAAATTGAATAATTCACCGAATCAAAAACTAATGACTGCTTATCAAAGAGTACATCTATCTGTTTATGAGTCTATTATAACTGGTGAATTTACAAAGATGGATGCAAGATTAAAGAAAATAAAAGAAGACTTAGATATTCATAAAGCAGAGGTAAGTGTTGATGAAGAGAATATTTATTTAGAATTAGAAGATAAAAATGCTAATTTTTATAAAGTAATTAGTCGTGAACATGGTATGAATAGATTTGCTTTCCAAGGAGGTGGAGCTAATGCTTAAAGAAGTTAGTTTAGGACTAGTTTTGGCTTTGTCTATCTTTTTGGCTTTTCAAGGAATTAATGTAGCTCCTCTTTTCTTTTTTGGTATTTTAGGTTATGTGCTTTTTCAAGTTTTAAATAAACAAGGATTAGGCAGCAAACAGAAGTTTAACACTTATGGAGGAGCAAACGGCAGTAAGATTCCAGGTATAACTTTTGATGATATTGGGGGACAGGATTCAGCTAAGAATGAACTATTAGAAGCATTGAGATTTGTGCGTGATAAAGAAATGGTTAAAGGCTTAGGAATTAGACCGTTAAAAGGGATTATGCTTAGTGGACCTCCAGGAACTGGAAAGACTTTAATGGCTAAAGCTACTGCTCGTTATATAGATTCTGTTTTTATTTCTACTTCAGGAAGTGAATTTATTGAAATGTATGCTGGGGTAGGAGCAAAGAGGGTAAGAGAGCTATTTAAGAAAGCTAAAGACCAAGCTAAAAAGGCTAATAAATCAAATGCAGTTATCTTTATTGATGAAATTGAAATCTTAGGTGGAAAACGTGGACAAAATTCTGGTCATTTAGAATATGATCAAACATTAAACCAATTATTAGTAGAGTTAGACGGTATGTCTATTGATGATGATATTAATGTTTTAGTAATTGGTGCTACTAATCGGATTGATATCTTGGATAGTGCAATTTTACGTCCAGGTCGTTTTGATCGGGTAGTAAAAGTAGATTTACCAGATAAAGAAGGACGAAATAAGATATTAAATATTCATACTCGTAATAAGCCCTTAGCTTCAGATGTAGATTTAGAAAAGATTGCTCGAGAGACCTTTAGGTTTTCTGGTGCTCATTTAGAAAGTCTAGCTAATGAGGCAGCGATTATGGCTATGCGAGAAGATTCAGATATGATTAAAGGGAAACACTTTAAAGAAGCTATTGACAAAGTGATGATGGGTGAAAAATTAAATCGTCGTCCTAAAGAAGAAGAGTTAAAAAGAGTAGCTTATCATGAAACAGGACATGCTTTAATAGCTGAAAAAGCAAGACCAGGTTCTGTTTCTACAATTACGATTACTTCTCGTGGGAAAGCATTAGGATATGTACGTCATAATCCTGAAGATGATTTCTATCTACAAACATTAGATTATTTGAAAGGTCAGATAGCAGTCTGTATTGCAGGGGCTATTACTGAAGAAATTATTTTAGGTAATAGAAGTACTGGTGCTGCAAATGATTTTGAAAAGGCTACTAAGTTAGCTAAAAAAATCATTTATTCTGGTATGTCTGAATTAGGAATCGTAAGTAAAGATGACTTACCAAAAAGCAAGGTCCATAAAGAGATAGGAAAGATTATAGAAGAAGAAGAAGAAAGAGTACACGATATTATTCTTTCTAATCAAAATTTAATGGATGAAGTAGTAGCTGAATTATTAGCAGAAGAAAGTATTGAAGGAGAAGATTTTAGAAAAAAATTAGGAATAAAAGTTGAAGATGTAGCTTAACTGATTAGAGTAGGTTGTAAAGTTTACAGCCTGCTTTTTTTTATTATTCCCTCAAGTATCTAACGTACAAGAAGTTATAGAAAAATTAATTGATTTATATGGTAGAGATATGGAAGAAGCATTACTGGAAGATGGAAGATTAAATGAAACAATTACTATTTTAATCAATGGTAGAAATATTTTATATTTAGATGAATTGAAGACTAAACTAAATAAGGATGATAAAGTAACTATCTTCCCACAGGTGGCTGGAGGATAGAATATTAAACAGGTAATAGGTCTGACATCAGATCTATTACCTGTTTTTATTATTTAAGATTTTATAACTTATTTAGTGGTGTAAGTAAAAGAGATAAATTGATTTTGTTCATAAAAGAACTTGCATGTGACAAATATCATTTTTGTATTATGCAGGAAATTGCACGAAAATGTAGAAATATAAATTAAGAATAGTGTGACATTTAAATATAAGAATAACTAAAACCTTATTTAATATCTAAACTAAACAGTAGAGGGAGATGGTAAGAGTAATAGATAAAATATATTAATCTAGTAATAATATATAATAGGGGCTTTGATAGGAGTTCAAATTAAGGCTGTAGTTGATAAGTGGAGTAATATAAGTAGTAGGGGGTTATATTATAAAGGAGGGGACTAAATGATTCTATTACATGAAAATATCGATCCTGGTATTAGTTTAGTTATCTGTAAAAGTGGGGATGATAGAAGAGAGAGAAGATTTAAATTTAGTTCTGAACAGATATTTAAAAAGTGTGATGGTTGCTGGAGAGATTGCACTTTTATATATTGTAGTTCAAATGGAGAATTGGCATTAGAGTTTAGAACTAATACAGGTGAAGGTGATGTGTCAATAGATACTTGGTATAGCTTTGATGATTTTGAAGATTCAGCTTCAACTAAATTATTACAATAAAATAGATTTTTAAAAGTTAAACCCGTCATTGCAATGGCGGGTTTTTAGCTGAATAATGATTATTTATATAAATTATTACTAGGTAAAGTTAAGAATACTTTCTTTACAAGGTGTGGTTATTTCTGGTATTATATTATATACTATAAATATTAATACTAATTTAAAGACTCAATAAGGAGAATTATGATAATGGAAAGAGAATATATGGAACGGTTAAAAAAATTCTATAAAATAGTTATGCCTGCATTTAAATTTATTAGTAAAAGAATGAGAAAAGGTTATCAGTCGGGGTTTCCGATTATTGAAAAGAAAGTAAATCTTAGTAAAAAGACTACGGTATTAGACGTAGGTACTGGAACCGGAGGATTAGCTAGTTTATTTTTAGATTATACTTCTCATATAACAGGCATTGACTTATCTCCCGAGATGATAAAAGAAGCAAAAAAGAAGTTTGGAGACCAAATTAATTTTATTGAAATGCCAGCTCATGAATTAGAGAGGTTTTCTAATAATCAATTTAATTTAGTAACTGCTGCTTACTCATTACATGATATGGATAACCAGTATAGATTAAAAGTCTTACAAGAAATGCATCGAATTGCTGAAGATAGAGTGATTTTTTTTGAATTTATCAAGAATAATAGTTTGATTATCAGGGCAGTTGAGGCTTTAGAAGGAAGTTTCTATCATGATTTTGTAAATGATATTGATAAGCAACTAAATCAAGTCTTCCCTACTTATGAAATAATCAAACTAAATAAGCGAATGGGACTTTATATTTGTGAAATATGAGTTTATTCTTTAAACTTTAATAATAAACTTGTTATATACTCCCCTAGGAATGCTAAATCTTCAGTATGTAATTTAGTTATTACTGAAGAATCAAATAATATATTAGCCCCACCAGTAAGTTCATCATCACCAGACCAGAGGATATAAGTAACAGGAACAGTAGGTAAAGCATTAATCTTAAATCCTAAATCTCCTTTATTTATAAAGCTGGCTCCTAATTTTTGAGCTACTTTTTGTAATTGGGTTAGATTATAACTAAAGCTGTCTATAATCGGTTGTACTGCTTCACGTTGAAAAGCATCCTCATAAACATTCCCGTTAGGAAGCTCTTTATAAGAGACTAGCTTGTTAGTAGGTGACCAGTTATTACCTCTAGTTAAGAAATGTAAAATAACAATCTTCATACCGATAGCTACAGGTATATCCTGCTGGGAATTACTAACTTCACCACTTGGATATTCTACATAATATTCTTGATTCAAGCCTGGTATAATAAAATGGTTATTTTCAAATGATATGTCTGTTTGATTAATTATATCTTCTACTTCAGTTCTAGCTAAACGGTTACGTGCTTTATTCATTGCTGGTTTATAAGCTTTAGGTTCTTGACTTTCTGATAATGACATATGAAATCAACCCCTTTAGTTAATTATATCAGATTTGGTAAATATCATCAATTAGTGAGTGGTTATTAAAGGTTTGTTAAACTTATAAATATAGACTTGTTAAAACTTTATTATCTATGATATGATAAATAATAACAGTCTATGCATAACATGGAGGTGGAGAATAATGAATGCTGAAATAGTTTCCATAGGTACTGAGCTGTTATTAGGACAGATTGTAGACACTAATGCAGCTTATATAGCCGAAAGATTAGCTGAATTAGGAATTAATTTATACCATAGAACAACAGTAGGTGATAATAAAGAGCGATTATTGCAAGTATTACAAAGAAGTCTAGAAAGAGCAGATGTAGTAATCACTACTGGTGGCTTAGGGCCAACTGATGATGACTTGACTAGAGAAATAATTGCTGAAGTAATGGGCGTGGATTTAGTTAAAGATGAAAAGCTAGTTAAGCAGATAGAAAGTTTCTTTGAGAAATTAGGTAGAGAAATGACAGAGAATAATCTTACACAGGCTTATTTACCTGTTGGAGCAGAACCTATTATTAATGAAGAAGGAACAGCAGCAGGGATAATTCTAGAGAAGGATGATAAAATTATTATTTCAATGCCTGGGGTACCAACAGAGATGAAACAGATGATGCGAAAGGAAGTGATTCCATATTTAAAAGGACAAATCGGTAACAAACAATTAATAAAATCTAAAGTTTTAAAAGTCTGTGGCTATGGTGAATCTTCTTTAGAAACAGAAATTAAAGATATTTTAGATAATCAGACTAATCCTACTATTGCTCTTTTAGCTAGTAAAGCAGAAGTTCATTTACGTATTACAGCTAAAGCAGATGTAGAAAAAGAAGCTAGCTATTTAATTAATCAAGTAGAAGTTGAATTAAGAGAGCGGTTACAAGATAATATTTTTGGAGTGAATGAAGAAAGTATGGAAGAAGTAGTAGCTAAAAGACTAAATAAGAAAGGCTTACAGATAGCTATAGCTGAATCATGTACCGGTGGGTTAATTGGACATAGATTAACTAATATTCCTGGTAGCTCTAGTTATTTTGAGCGGGGAGTAGTTTCCTATAGTAATCAAGCTAAACAAGAGTTATTACAAGTTAGTGCTCAAACCTTAAAAGAACATGGGGCTGTTAGTAGAGAAACAGCTAAAGAGATGGCTAAAGGTGTTAAAGAATTAGCTAAAACGGGTTTAGGAATATCTGTAACCGGAATAGCTGGACCAGGCGGGGGTAGTGAAGAAAAACCAATAGGATTGGTTTATATGGGATTAGCAGTGGGAAATAAAACTCAGAGTTTTAGGTTTAAATTCCATGGTAGACGGCAACAAATTAAATATCTTACTTCTCAATATGCATTAGATAAATTGCGTAGGTATTTAGAAGGTAATTTAGAGTTATAATAGATAAAAATAAATTATAACTCTAGGTGATATAAAAATGAAGAATGAATTAGTGATTATAATATTTATTGCAATTTTAGGTGCAGTAGTTGCTGTGAATTTGATGAGTGGGACTATATATAGATTAAGTGCTTTTGAAATTAGATTATCAGCCCAGATTTCAGGTAATAATTTTACTGAAATTAACTTTCCTCCAGTAGGAAAGTTAATTGCTGACACTCATACTTTTCCCTTGAATTTAGAATTAACTGTTTTAAATATAAATCCTGACCGTTTAAGAAGGGTAGTGAATAATATAGAGGATAAAGAAGAGTTTATTTCTTCTATCAGATTAAGAGGTAGAGATATTCTACAATTCTTTATATTACGCGTCGTATTTCTTGCTTTTACCGGAGGTGCCTTTGGAGTCTTTATTTTAGGAAATAGGCATTGGAAGGAGTTATTTATCGGTGGTTTAGTAGGTATATTATTATTAGTTATTTTATTTGCTGGTACTTACTATACTTATGATTTTGATAGGTTTGATGATCCTAATTATAAAGGGATGTTAGCTGCTGCTCCGTGGATGATCGGATTAATAGAAGAAGGACTAAATAATATTGATCAAATAGGCAAAGAGATGGAAAAAATAGCTACCAATGTTTCTAATTTATTTGCTGAAGTAGAAGCCTTACGACCTTTAGGTGAGATAAGTGGTCAAATTAAAGTTTTACATGTAAGTGATATTCATAACAATCCAGTAGCTTTAGATTTTATTGAAAAAGCGGTTAAGAGTTTTAATGTAGATTTAATTATAGATTCAGGGGATATTAGTGATTATGGAACTCCTATTGAAGCAAAGTTAGTAGAAAGAATTGATAATTTATCTATTCCTTATATTTTTGTGCCTGGGAATCATGATTCACCAACTATCATCCAGAAGATGAAGAATTTTGATAATGTAATTTTATTAAATGCTAATACTATTAATGTTAAAGGTGTAATTATTACAGGTATTGCTGATCCTGCTTCTACAACTAAGAATATAAAACCACCTCAAACTGAGATGATTAAAGAGTATCAAGCAGGGTTAAAGAAGTTAATAGGTCAACTAGTAAATCCGCCGCAGATTGTAGTAACTCATAACTTCTTGATTGCTTCTAATATAGTGGGAAAAGTGCCAGTGATATTACATGGTCATGATCATGATTTTAAGATTAGGCAAGAGAAAGGAACTACTATTATTGATGCTGGAACTAGTGGAGCAGCAGGGATTAGAGGGTTACAGAGTGAAAAGGGAATTCCATATACAGTTAACTTGTTACACTTTAGTGATAAAGGAAAGGTTAAATTAAAGGCTGTAGATATTATTAAGATTTATAGCCGTGAAAGTAGTTTTATTTTAGAAAGAAGAGGAATAGATAATCAACAACAAAAGATTATTTCAAATTGATTTTAATTTTAAATAGGAAGTGAAATGATGTTAAGGAAGCTGAGAGAAGCGTTAAAAAAGGATGAATTGACAAAAGCCTCTTTTCAAGTTGAAAAGATATATCCTGTTGATTTAGCAGAATTTTTAGTTGGGATACCATCAGATAAACAAGATGATTTATTAGAAATAATTAGTGATGAGAAACTAGCACGAATAATTGAAAATTTAGCACCTGAAGTTAAGTATAAGGTATTAATAAAATTAGATAAAGAAAGATTAAAATTAATTTTAGAGTATATGTCCACTGATGAAATAGTAGATCTTTTAGGGAATCTACCTGTGGGCAAGTCAAAAGAATTATTGGCTTTATTAAGAAGAGAATATGCTGATTTAGTCAAAAGTTTTTTAGGTTATGCAGAAGAAACAGCAGGAAGTTTAATGACTACAGAATATATAGCTTTGAAAAAGAATTTAACGGTTAAAGAGGCTATTAGAACGATTAGAAAGGTCTCAGGGCAACAAGAAGTCATTAAATATATTTATATTGTGAATGATGCTAAAGAATTAGTAGGATATGCTTTATTAAGAGAAATATTGGCTTCCCAAAATGATTTAACTTTAGATGAACTATATTATCCAAATGTAATTAGTACTCAAGCAAGAGTAGACCAAGAAGATGTAGCAATGTTAATTGCTAAATATGATTTAACGGCGATTCCAGTTACTACTGATCATCAGCAATTAATAGGTGTAATTACTGTCGATGATATTATAGATGTTATTGAAGCTGAAAATACAGAAGATATGTATAAACTAGCAGGAATTAATAAAGTAGAGAAGCCATTAGGTTCTATATTGACTTCTATGAAAGAGCGGGTACCTTGGTTATTTATTAACCTAGGGGCAGCATTTTTGGCTGCAGCAGTAATCTCTCAATTCGAAGGAATAATTTCTAAAGTGGTAGCTTTGACGAGTTTTTTACCTATAGTTGCTAGTTTAGGAGGGAATTCAGGGAACCAAGCTTTAACGATTATGGTTAGAAATATAGCGCTAAATGAGATAGATTTAGAAACAGCTAAGGATGTAGTTATTAGGGAAGTAGCCTTAGGGTTAATTAATGGTGCCATTTTAGGATTAGTTACTGCTAGTATAGCTTTTATTTGGAAAGGGAATATGACTTTAGGAATGATTGTAGGAGTAACTACAGTCTTTAATATGATGGTAGCTAATCTCTTAGGAGTTTTAATCCCATTAACTTTAAAATATTTAAAAGTAGATCCTGCTTTAGCATCTTCAATATTCTTAACTACTTTAACTGATATTCTCGGATTTTTCTTTCTATTAGGATTAGCCACCATGTTACTAAACTATTTACTCTAAATAATTAAGTGGATTAACTGGTCGTCCATTAATTTGAATCTCAAAATGCAGATGAGGTCCAGTACTTCGTCCAGTATTACCAGATTTTGATATGGTTTGTCCTCGATAAACTCTTTCTCCACTACTAACTAATAATTTAGAATTATGGGCATATAGAGTTCTTACTCCTTCACGATGTTCGATGATAACTACTTTACCATAACCTCTTGCCCAACCACTATAGACTACTTTTCCACTACGAGCAGCTCTTATTGTAGTACCGCGAGAAACACCATAATCTAATCCCTCATGCATTCGACCCCATCTGCGACCAAATGGTGAAGAAATTCTGGCAGTAACTGGAGAAATGAATTTTTGCTTTAAACGATCTTGGTAACCAAATTGCGGTTTAGCTTCAGGTAAAATTAGTAATTTATTTAATTGAACTCGGTTAGGATTTCTAATCTTATTTGCTTCAATAATTTTGTCTAATTGAATATCAAATTTGCGAGCAATCTCCCATAAACTCTCCCCAGGATTCACTTTATATAAAAGGCTATTAATAGGCAAAACCTTCAGTTTCATTCCTGGTTTGATGTTATTCATATTGGTTATATCATTAGCACCTAACAAAGTATCAATATTGATTCCATATTGATTAGCTATTATAGATAAATTTTCTCCTTTTTTAACTGTATGTTCTTGGATTTGATTAATTAATTTTGGTTCTTTTTTAGTTTTAAAGGTTTTAGTCTCTTTTTTCTTGAATTTATTAATATCTTGATTTATTTTTAAAGTTATTTTATTTTTAAGTATATTGGAGAAATTATTATTTTGATTACTAAATTTATTTGATAACAATTTTTGGTCGGTTTGTAAGTTGAATCTTTTTGAATTAGATTCTAGGGTATAGGATGAGTAATTAATTCCTTTTTGCTGAGTATTTATTTTATCTAAAGTAGCTACATTAGAAATATTAGATTTTTTTATTGATTTAGTAGTATTAGACTTAAAGTAAAGGTTATATCCACTAAAAAGAGTTAAAGAACTAACAATAACGAGACCGATAATCTTTCTTTTCACAATTTTCACTCCAATCAGATTAAGTTTTAAATTTATTTTTAAGAAGTATTTAAATAATTTATAATAATATGTAATATTATTATATGTTTGAATGCAAAAAGTGTCAAGAAATCAGCAAACTTGATAAAGAATTATTAAAAATCAACAAATATAAAGGGGATTCAATTCTTTTATTGAAATAAATTACAGTAAATAATTAACAATAAGGATGGTGGTGTAATGCTATTATGTCAAATCTAATTTAATATATGCTAAATTTATAATTGAGTATATGGTAGTATTATTATGTTTTAATGTTTTAAAATGGATAGATCGACTATAAATCAATAAACGTGTTATTTTTAACTGTTTTTAGCAATTGTGTTTAAAGAACATTTGTTCTATAATATACATACTGTGTTTATAAAAATATTAGAGAATTAAAATATAGAGTTGATTTTCATAATTAAGGAGTTGATAAAATGAAAGGTGAAAAGAAAAAGGCCTTAGAAAGAACTATAAAAAAGATTGAAAAGGATTACGGAAAAGGTTCTATTATGCGTTTAGGAGAAGCAAAGGCTTTAGATGTTGAAGTAATTCCTACAGGGGCTTTATCTCTAGATGTAGCTTTAGGAGTAGGAGGTATTCCACGCGGTAGAATAATTGAGATATTTGGACCAGAAGCTTCGGGTAAGACAACAGTGGCCTTGCATATGATTGCTGAAGCACAAAAACTGGGTGGTGTAGCCGCTTTTATTGATGCGGAACATGCCCTTGATCCTAAGTATTCTAAAAATTTAGGTGTTAACACTGATGAATTATTGATTTCCCAACCAAATACCGGTGAAGAAGCATTAGAAATTTGTGAAGCATTAGTGCGTAGTGCGGCTGTTGATATTATAGTTGTTGACTCTGTTGCTGCTTTAGTACCACAGGCTGAAATTGAAGGTGAGATGGGTGACACTCATGTTGGATTACAAGCTCGTTTAATGTCACAGGCTATGCGAAAATTATCAGGAACTATTAGTAAGACGAATGCTTCTTGTATTTTTATTAATCAGATTCGAGAAAAAGTAGGAGTTATGTATGGGAATCCAGAAACTACTTCTGGAGGAAGAGCATTGAAATTCTATTCTTCTATTAGATTAGATATTCGAAGGAGACAAGCTATTAAAGATGGCGATGATTTTAAAGGAAATAAGACAAAAGTAAAAGTGGTTAAAAATAAGGTGGCTCCTCCATTTAAAAAAGCAGAATTTGATATCATTTATGGGGAAGGAATTTCTAAAATAGGTTGCATATTAGATATAGCTCTTGAATATGATATTATCCAACGGGCTGGAGCATGGTATTCTTATGGAGATGATATGACTTTAGGTCAAGGACGTGAAAATTCAAAAGAAGAGTTAGAAGATAATCCAGAATTGCTGGCTGAAATCGAACAGCAGGTACAAAGAGAATTGGGACTAATTGATGATGAAGTAGAAGCTGATGAAGATACAAAAACAGAAGAAAATGAAGAAAAAGCAAAAGAAGATAACTAAAGTTGTATTTTAATTAAAGTATGGTATAATAGAGATAATAAAATTAAAAAAATAGGTGATGAAGCTCACCTCTATAACTGAAAAACAAATATAAATTATTAAGTTTATATTTTAAAATCAGTTAAGAAACTGTCTATATAGGCTAATGGCTTCTACTTTCTAATGAGAGTAGAAGCTTTTTTTATATTAAATTTAATTTAAAATTTCAGGAGTTGATTATTTTGTTATTCAGTATAGCATCAATTTTAATTGTTGGATTAATTTTAGGCTTTCTTTTTGAACAGTTAAATTTACCTAGTCTATTAGGGATGTTATTAGCAGGGGTTTTATTAGGAAGATCCGGTTTTAATCTATTGGATAAAAATTTATTAAGTATTTCTGAAGAAATTAGAAAATTGGCTTTAATTATTATATTGCTCAGAGCTGGTTTAGGAATTAGTAAAGAGATTTTAAAGAAAATAGGAAATACTGCCTTTAAATTAAGTTTGATTCCTGTTATGTTTGAAGGTGTTACTATTTTATTTTTAGCAATTTATATTTTGGAATTTTCGTGGGTAGAAGCTGGATTGTTAGCTTTTATTATAGCAGCAGTTTCTCCAGCGGTTGTAGTCCCTTCTATGTTAAAATTAAAAGAAGAAAGATTAGGTGAGGAAAAAGAGATTCCCACTTTAATTTTAGCTAGTGCTTCAATTGATGATGTTTTAGCTATTACTTTTTTTAGTATCTTTTTAGGAGTATTTGAAGGGGGGAGTTTATCAGTTGTTTCAGCAATAGCTCAAATTCCTATTAAAGTTATTGGTGGAATAGTTTTGGGATTAATTATAGGCTATTTACTTATTAAATTTTATAATCGATATTCTAATTTAGATTTAACATATCAAACAGTTATTCTATTCGCTATTGCCATTTTTACAACAGTTTTAGGAGATTATTTAAAAGTAGCTAGTCTATTAGCAGTCATGACAATTGGTTATTTATTATTAGAGGAAAATAAAAAATTAGCAAATGAATTTTCAGGAGTGTTAAATAAATTATGGATTCCAGCAAAAGTTTTTCTTTTTGTTTTAATTGGAGCAGCAGTTCAAATAGATGTTGCTTACCAAGTCAGTAAGGTTGGTATATTAATTATTATTATAGGATTGATTGCTCGCATTTTTGGTGTGTTAATTTCTACTATTAAAAGTAATCTTAACTTCTCAGAAAGAATATTTTGTGCTATAGCTTATTTGCCAAAAGCTACGGTACAGGCAGCTATTGGGGCTGTTCCTTTAGCGGCAGGAGTCCCAAATGGAGAATTAATTTTAGCTTTAGCAGTAATGTCTATTATGTTGACTGCCCCTTTAGGTGCCATCGGTATAGATTATTTTGCACCTAAATTATTAAAAAATAAAATCTAAAGAAGCTAGTCTCTAATAAAGGTTTAAAAGCAGGGATTGACTCTTCTTTTCAAGAATTAGATAAATAGTATCAAGGAGGGATTATAGTTGAAAATTTTAGTTTTAACTGATACTCATATTCGTGGTACTACACCTCGAAATCGTTTAGATGATTTTCCTAGCACATTAAAAGAAAAGTTGTTAGAGGTTAAACAAATAATTCAAAAACAGAAAATAGATTTAGTTTTACATGGAGGGGACTTATTTGATCGTCCAGATACTGCTCCTTCAGTGGTAAGTGATTTTATACAGATATTGAGAGAATTTAAAGTACCAATTTATATAGTTGCTGGTAATCATGATCTTTATGGACATAATCCTAATACTATATCGCGAACTATGTTGGGACTTTTAAATGCTTCAGGAATCGTTAATCTATTATCAATAGAACAAGATGAGTTAATTGAATTAAACGAGATTAAGTTACAATTAAGCGGTTCAGCCTATCATTATGATTTAGATGGTCCTAATAGGTTAGATGAATATTTAATAAAGAAGCAAGAAGAAGTGGATTATGCTATTAATATAGTTCATGGTATGTTATTACCTAGACCTTTTCCAATAGATTTAGATTATACATTAATTGATAATATTAAAGAAACTGAAGCTGATATTACAATTACTGGTCATTACCATACTGGTTTTGGGATTAAAGAGCTAACTGATGATAAATATTGTTTAAATCCTGGTAGTTTGGTAAGGATAGGTGCATATAGTAGTGAATTAGAAAGATGTCCACAAGTAGCAATTATTGAATTAACTCCAGAAGAGATAGATATTCAGTTGTATAAGTTGACTTCAGCTCGAGATGGTAACGAAGTATTAGACCGTAGTCAAATAGAGCTAAATGAATATCGGCAAAAGAAACTGGCAGGATTTGTGCAGGATATAGAGTCAGCTGGTGAATTTAATTTTATGGAGATAGATAAAATTTTAGAAGAATTAGCTGAAAATCAGAATTTAGGTAAAGAGATAAAAGAGCAAGCGAGGGAACGAATTGCTAAAGCCAGAGAAAAATTGTCTTAATTGTGAAAGTTGAGGTGAATTAATTGCAACTAATTAAAGAAATTCAGATAGAAAATTTTCAATCACATAATAGTACAACTTTAAATCTATCCCCAGGTTTAAATGTAATTACAGGGCCATCGGATAGTGGGAAGTCTTCTATTATTCGAGCATTAAGATGGGTTCTGTATAATGAACCGTTAGGTGATGACTTTATTCAGGTAGGTACTAATCAGTGTCGAGTAGGTATCTTATTAGATAATGGTTATCGAGTAATTAGAGAACGTTCTAATAAAGTTAATAGATATATAGTTATAGATAATAATGGTGAGAAAGAGATTTATACTGGGTTTGGAACTAATGTGCCCCAAGAGGTAATAGAAGCCCATCAGATGTTAAAAGTAGCATTAGATAATGATACTGAAACTACTTTAAACTTAGATTATCAATTAGCTGGCCCATTCTTATTAAATGATAGTGGTTTTACTAAGGCGAAGGCTATAGGCCAATTAACCGGTGTACATATCATCGATTCTGCTATTAAGGATGTAGCTATTGATTTGAGAAGAGCTCGAGGTAAAAAGAAGAATGAATTGGCTGAAATAGATAAAATTGATGAAAAGATAACTGATTATGAAGATTTACCTCAATTAAAAGAAGAGATAGAAAGAAAAGAAAGATTATTCAAAGAAATTAAAATGGTTAATGAAAAGTTAAATACTTATCAACAATTAAAGAAAGAGTGGGAAGAATTAAATAAAGAAAAAGTGAAGATACAGAAGATTTTAGATAAATTAAATCAATTGGAAAAAATAGAGTCACTTTATACAGAGATTAATAATCAACAAGAAGAGTTATTTAAATTAAAAGAATTATACAAAGAGTGGAAACAAGTAAATCAAGAGATTAAGAATTTGAACCAACTATTAAAAGAATTACAAAACTTAAATAAAGTAGAAGATCATTATCGACAAATGCAACAGTTATATAACCAAATAAAAGATTTAACTAATCTGGATAATGAATTGAAAAAAGTGAATAAAAGGTTTAAGGTTAATCAATCCGGTTTAAATAAGACAAAAAAGCTACCTGAAGTTAAGAAATTAATAGAGGATATTACAGACACGAAAGAAGATTATTATAATTTGAAGAGGATTAATCAAGAATTTCAAAAAGTTAATCAAGAACTAAATTTAAAACAAAAGATAATGAACAAATTGCCTAAAGAAGAGCAAATACAGAGTAAAGTTACTAAAATCAAACAGATTAAAGAAGAATTAGTTAGTTTAAAAAAGCTTAATATGTCTTGGAAGGAAAATAAAGAGAAACTACAAAAAGGAAATGTATTTATTAAAGATATAGAAGAGGAATTAGAAATAAAATTAAAGAAGTATAAAAATAAATTAAAGGAATTAAATAGATGTCCAGTCTGTCTGAGTCAGATAGAAGATAATATTTTGGATAGGATAATAGATAATTATCGATTAGGAGGAATAAAAGAATGACAGATTTTGCTGAAGAGATCAAACAATTAAAAGATGATTTAGATAAAGCCAAAAGTAAAAGATATCGTTATGAAGCTAGAATGGAAGAGTTAAAGAAACAACGCAAAAAAATATTAAATAAATTAGAGGAAAATGGAGTAAAACCAGAAGAGTTGGATGACGAAATTAATAGCCTAGAATCCAAATTACAAAAAGCAATTAGTCAAGCTAAGGAATTACTCCCTCAGGATATTCTCAATGACTAAGGAGGGATTATATGGAGGTTAAAAAAACATTAAATAAGTTGGAGGAAAATTTAGCCAAAATAAAAAAAGAATATCATACTCGTAAGGGTAAAAGAGACCAATTATTAGCTGATAAGAAAGATCGAAAAATAAAGGTAGAGAGTTTAACAGAAAGCATAGATACTTTTGAGCAGACTAGAATTTTATTACAAAAAACATCTAAGTATGCAAGAGAACAGGCTAGACAACAGATAGAGAGTTTGGTTACTAAAGCATTACAATATATTTTTGGTCCTAAATTTAGTTTTGAAATAGAGATTGAAGAAAAGCGAGGTAGACCACATATAGATTTCTATGTGGTTTCTAGTTATGAAGATAGAAGATTAAAGAATAATCCCCAGACTGCTAGAGGGGGAGGTATAGTAGATGTAGTTTCTCTAGCTTTACGGATAGCTATTTTAGAATCATATCACCCTAAGGTAGCAGGTCCAATTGTACTTGATGAGCCGGCTAAGCATGTTAGTGATGAATATCTTGTCAATGTGGCACAGTTTTTGAAACATGTTAATCAGTTGTTTTCTAGGCAAGTAATTATTGTTACTCATAAGAATCATCTTAGTGAAATTGGAGATGAAGCATTTAGAATTGAGTTAGAAAAGGGAATTAGTAATTTAGTAACAGATTTTCAACCTTGACATAACTTTAGGAAAAGTATACAATGAATGGAGAGCGTCTTCTCAGCATAAAAAGGTAATAATCAGTTTATTAATAGAGAAAGGCACAATTTAATATGGAGGTGAAATATAATGCAAATATTTATTTTTAGTTTAATTGCTTTAGCGATTGGCGTTGGAGTAGGTTATTTGATTAGACGTCATATTGCAGAGAGTAAGATTGAGTCTGCTGAAAAACGGGCAGAACAGATTATAAAAGATGCAAATCGTGAAGCTGATTCTGAAAAGCGTGAAATTCTTCTAGAAGCTAAAGAAGAAGCGCATAAAACAAAAGAAGAAGTAGAACGTGAATGTCGAGAAAGACGTAATGAATTACAGCGTTTAGAAGCAAGGTTAGTTAAGAAAGAAGAGAATTTAGAATCTAAGATGGAAAAAGCAGAAGATAAAGAAAGATTTTTAAAAGAAAAAGCAAAAGAAGTTAAAGAAAAGAAAGATGAGATTGATGAATTACATGAAAAACATGTAAAAGAATTAGAAAGATTGTCAGGTTTAACTACTGATGAAGCGAAAGATATCTTATTAAAGCGAATTGAAGATGAAGTTGAACATGAGTCTGCACGTATGATTAAGGAAATAGAAACTCAAGCTCGAGAAGAGGCTGATAAACGAGCTAGAGAGATTGTTTCTACAGCAATTCAAAGATGCGCAGCTGATCATGTAGCTGAGACGACGGTTTCAGTTGTATCCTTACCTAGTGATGATATGAAAGGTAGGATTATAGGAAGAGAAGGGCGAAATATTAGGGCTTTAGAAAATTTAACGGGTATTGATTTGATTATTGATGATACTCCGGAAGCTGTTATTTTATCTGGATTTGATCCAATTAGAAGAGAAATTGCTCGTATTGCTTTAGAAAAGTTAATTGCTGATGGGAGAATTCATCCAGCTCGAATAGAAGAAATGGTAGAAAAAGCAAAAGATGAGATTGACTCTCGTATTTATGATGAAGGAGAACAGGCTACTTTTGACACAGGAGTACATGGATTAGATAATAAAGTTATTAAGTTATTAGGTAGACTTAAATATCGTACAAGCTATGGTCAAAATGTACTTCAACATTCAATTGAAGTTGCTCATTTAGCAGGAGTAATGGCTGCTGAATTAGAAGTTGATGTTACTTTGGCTAAAAGAGCAGGGTTACTACATGATTTAGGAAAAGCTGTTGATCATGATGTAGAAGGGCCACATGTTAAGATAGGTGCTGATTTGGCTAAGAAATATGGTGAATCAGAAAAAATAACTCATGCTATTGCAGCACACCATGGTGATATAGAGGCTAAATCTGTAGAAGCAGTATTAGTGGCGGCAGCCGATGCGGTTTCTGCTGCTAGACCTGGAGCTAGGCGTGAAACATTAGAATCTTATATTAAACGTTTAGAGAATTTAGAAGAGATTGCTGGCTCCTTTAATGGAGTAGAAAAAGCATATGCGATTCAGGCTGGTCGAGAAGCAAGAATTATGGTACACCCAGATCAAGTGTCTGATGATAAAGCAGCGAAATTAGCTCATGATGTTTCTAAACAGATTGAAAAGAAATTAGAATATCCAGGTCAGATTAAAGTAACTATTATCCGAGAAACTAGAGCAGTAAATTATGCTAAATAAATTAATAATCATATAATTAAAAGCCCTAGTTCTATGCATAGAACTAGGGCTTTTTCAGTTTTAGAAATTACTTATATTTGTTTTGATTTTATTAAAATTGTCAATAAAGAATTATTGTGTAAAAGAATTATAGAATAAATATGGTATATTTTCTTTATTTAGGTTGGTATATATAATATAGTTTATATTTAACTTTAATGATAAAGCAGGATTTTAATAATTTAATCTAGAAGATATTCAGGTAAGTAACTAGATGGAATTTAAGTTATAAAATTATTGAGGATGGTGAAACTAAATTGGAAGCTGCAATAGACAATTATAGTGAAATGTCAGATAGTATGGAATTAATTATTTCTATTTTAATTAGATATCCACAAATTAATAAAGTAGATATTGAACCAAATTCAAAAGAATTATCTTTTACCTTTTTAATAGAAAAGGAATTAAGAGAAGATGAAATAGAAAAAATCAATCATAAATTAAAACAGAGTTTAGAACTATTTAGTCGATTAGCGAATGTGTCCTCTGATAGTTTTAAGATTAACTTTAAAGATTACGGTGGTTTGACTAAAATTAAAGTTACTACAGGGATATTATCTTTGACTAAAGATAAAATATCGTTCGTTATTAAGTTCATTTATAACGAATTTAAAGAAAGTTTGTTAAGTGATGTATTTGAAGTAGTTTCTTCACAGGAGCCAACTTATCACGAAGAAGTTATTGATGATATTTTATCAAGTTTGAAACAGAAAGGAACTAAACGAGCATTAGTTGGTTTTAGAGAAGAAGATAAAGTATTAGTCTTTGATAGATCAACTAGCTAATTAAAATTACAAATAATTTATAAGTTAAAATTGATGTAATGGTAGGAAGGGGATTGAAATATGAAGGTCTTGTTGATAGGGGATATAGTAGGTAGAGCTGGAAGAAGAGCAGTTAGAGAGTTATTACCTGATATAATTGATGAAGAAGAGATAGATTTCGTAATTGCCAATGGAGAGAATGCTGCTGGAGGATTTGGTATTACTAAAAAAGTTGCACAAGAACTTTATAATTATGGAATTGATGTATTGACTATGGGAAATCATACATGGGATAATAAAGGTATATTTAAATTTATTGAGGATGACCAAAATTTGATTAGGCCTTATAATTATCCTTCGGGAACTCCTGGTCGAGGATATGGAATTTATGAACTTGATTCCGGAGTTAAAGTAGCTGTAGTTAATTTATTAGGACGAATATTTTTGGATAATGTTGCTTGTCCTTTTGAAAAATTAGAAGAATTGTTAAATGAAATAGAAGCTGATTTTGTTTTTGTTGATTTTCATGCTGAGGCAACATCCGAAAAAGTGGGTTTAGGCAGATATTTTGATGGTCAAGTTGCAACTGTATTTGGAACACATACTCATGTACAGACTGCAGATGAAAAAGTTTTACCTAATGGTACGGCTTATATGACTGATTTAGGTCTGACTGGAGCAGTAGATTCGATTTTAGGTATGAAAAAAGAAGGGGTCTTAAAAAAATTGACTACTCAATTACCTCAAAGGTTTTCAGTGGCTACTGGTGATACTCAATTTTGTGGAGCAGTAGTTGATTTAGATTTAGAAAATGGATTAGCTAATTCGATTATCAAAGTAAGAGAAGTATATCAGAATTAGTCGTTATTACTCTTAATATAACACTTTTGTTCTCCTCGTCCTTCTATTTTTAGAAAAGTTTTAAATTTTCTAAAAAAAGAAGGAATTTTTTTCTAAATCGCTAAATAATATATAATAAAGCAGAGGTAATTTTAACTAAAAGAGGAGGTATTTAACATGGAAGTACTAAAAGTATCATCCACATCCAGTCCAAATTCAGTAGCTGGTGCGTTAGCTGGAGTTTTAAGAGAAAGAGGTGGAGCAGAACTCCAAGCCATAGGAGCCGGAGCAATTAATCAAGGAGTTAAAGCAGTAGCAATCGCTAGAGGTTTTGTAGCGCCAAGTGGTCTTGATTTGATTTGTATTCCAGCTTTTATTGATATTGAGATTGATGGCGAAGAAAGAACAGCCATTAAATTAATTGTAGAACCACGATAAGTTATTAAACACCTACCTATTTAAATAGGTAGGTGTTTTTTTGCATATCTTCTTTCTGATTAAGCATATGATTAATTAGAAGGAGGAGAATTTAAAGTGATAAATCATATTTGGTTTGCATTAATTGTTATTGGAATAATTACTGGAATGATTAATGGGAATATGGCAGAGATTTCAGAGGCTATTTTAAAATCTGCCGAAGATGGTGCTATGATTTTAATTAAATTAATTGGTCCCATGTCATTGTGGTTAGGAATTATGAAATTAGCAGAAGAGTCTAATTTTGTTGATTTATTATCACGAATTATTAAACCAATAACTAAGCGTTTATTTCCGGAAGTGCCATCAGATCATCCGGCTTTAGGGGCTATTATGTTAAATATAAGTGCAAATATATTAGGGTTGGGTAATTCTGCTACACCATTAGGAATTAATGCTATGCAGAAATTACAGACTCTAAATTCTAACCCTAAGACAGCAACTAACTCTATGTGTACTTTTTTAGTAATAAATACTTCAAGTGTAACTTTAATTCCGGCAACAATAATTAGCTTAAGAGCAGCTGCAGGTTCACAGGCTCCTATGGAAATTGTAGGAACTACCCTATTTGCTACTAGCTGTTCTACTATAGCAGGAATAATAGCAGATAGAGTTTTAAGAAGAATTTGGGTTTAAGAAAGTAGGAATATGATGATAAACTTTTTAAAATACATCTCTGAATGGGCAATTCCAGTTATCGTTTTGACTATTATTGGTTATGCTTATTTTAAAAAAGTTAATGTTTATGAAGTTTTTACTGATGGTGCTGTAGAAGGTTTTACTACAGTTATAAAGATTATTCCATACTTAATAGCAATGTTAATGGCTATTAGTATTTTTAGAGCTTCTGGGGCTTTAGAAGTACTATTGAACTTTCTTCAACCCATCTTAGAGGCATTAGGCATTCCTAGAGAAATTGTACCCCTAGGATTAGTTAGACCGCTTTCTGGAACAGGTTCATTAGGATTAGTTACTGAATTAATACAACAGTACGGTCCTGATTCGTTTATAGGTCGACTTGCTTCTACAGTTCAAGGTAGTACTGAGACTACTTTCTACATAGTAGCGGTTTACTTTGGAGCAGTTGGAATTCGCAATACAAGATATGCAATTATTGCAGGGTTAATAGCGGATATTGTTGGCTTTTTAGCTGCTATTTACATTACAAAATTGGTATTTTAGAACAAATCTTCAATAATATTTATTGAAGAATTAATAAATAAATTTGATATTTTCTAAGATAGTATTATATAATGATAAATGGACAAGTTAACGTAGGATGATTAGTAGTAATAATTTAACTTAATTTGGTAAAAGATAAAATATTAAGTATGGAGGCAAAGTACGATGACAGTTGATTTGCATTTGCATACTACTGCTTCTGATGGTAGCTTTACTCCTGAAGAAGTCGTTAACAAGGCAAGTGAACTAGGTTTACAAGTAATTGCAATTACGGATCATGACACTATTAATGGAATAGAAGAGGCGAAATTAGCTGCATTAGATAAGGATTTGGAAATCATTTCTGGTATTGAATTAAATACTGATTTGCCTGACGCTGAAGTTCATATATTAGGTTATTATATTGATTATAAGGATATAAAGTTTAAAAATGTATTAAAGGAATTACGAAATGCTAGGTATAATAGAATCAAAATAATGATAAAGCGATTAAGAAACGTTGGAATATTAATTAATTTTAATCGAGTATGTGAGATAGCTGGAAAAGGTGCTTTAGGTAGAGTCCATCTAGCTAAAGCTATGATTGAATCTGGTTATGTACAAAAGGTAAGTCAGGCTTTTGAAGAGTATATAGGAAAGGGCTGTCCTGCTTATAAAAAACGTTATAAATTAACCCCAATAGAAGCTATAAAATTAATTAAATCAGTTGGTGGAATTCCAGTTTTAGCTCATCCTGCTTTGGCTAAAAAAGATTCTTTAATTCCAAAGTTAGTTGAATTTGGTCTAGAGGGGATAGAAGTGTACCATTCTGAGCATGACAAGTATAATGAACAATATTATTCTGCTTTAGCAGAAGAATATGAATTAATTAAGACTGGTGGTTCTGATTGTCATGGACTAAATAAAGTTAGAACCTTAATAGGAACTGTTGAAGTTCCAAAAAAAGCTATCAAAGAGTTACAGAGAAAACATGGTTTAGCTTTAGTTTGAAGTTAAATTTATTTAAGGTGAGTTTTAATGGAGGAGAAGATATTTTTATCTAGAAATTATGTAGTATAGTGAAATGAATAACATAATAAAGGAGAGATAATATGTTAATAAGAAAGAATAAGAAATTGATGGTCACACTACTTGTGTTAGGATTATTAGCAATTGCAGTAGTAGGTTGTAATAGTTCTAGTAAAAGTAATAGTCAAGCGATTGATGAGAGTCAAGCAGTAGCTAAAGTGAATGATAAGTTAATCTCTAAAGCAAGATTTAATAAGAATGTTGAACAAGTAAAAGCTCAATATCAACAGCAGTATGGAGTAGATTTCTCTAATGCAAAGGTAGCAGCAATGTTAACTCGTCTTAAAGAGCAGGTATTAGAACAAATGATCCGAGAAGAGGTCTTAATACAACAAGCTGTTAAAGAGGGTATAGAAGTCACTGACAAAGAAATTCAAGCAGAGTTCGATAAAGTTAAGAAGAAATATAAATCTGCTGATGAATTTAAAAAACGATTAAAAGAAGCAGGAGTAACTATTGATGATATTAAATTAAATATCAAGAATAAATTATTATTAGATAAATTTAGTAATAAAATGACAGAAGACATTGAAGTTACTCAAAAAGATTTAAAGGATTATTTCAATAAGAATAAAGATAAATTTGTACAGCCGGCTCAGATTAAAGCTAGTCATATTTTAGTTAAGACTAAAGAAAAAGCTGAAAAGGTTAAGTCTGAGTTAGAAGCTGGTGCAAATTTTGCTAAGTTAGCTAAGAAGTATTCTACAGGACCTAGTGGCAAGAATGGAGGTAGCCTAGGATATTTTGGTAAAGGACAGATGGTACCTGCATTTGAAAAAGCTGCTTTTAATCTTGAAGTAGGTAAAATCAGTAACCCAGTAAAGACTAAATTTGGATATCATATTATAAAGGTAACAGATCAAAAGAAAAGTAAGAAGATGAAATTTGCAGAAATTAAAGGGCAGATTAAAAGTTACCTTGTTAAACAAAAGAAACAGGGTAAGCTAAAAACTTACTTGGATAAAGCTTATAAGAAAAGTGAGATTAAGAAGTTAGTTGATTTTAAAGCTCCTAAAAGTGAAGCTAAAAAGTCAGATAAAGCCAAGACTGAATCAAATAAGTCAACTGAATAATAAAAATAAAAATGATTAGTTTAATTGATACCTCTAAGCTATATATATAGCTTAGAGGTATTTTTATTTTTATTGCAGGAATTAGGGATTGTAATGTCGAATTTTATTAGTAGTGAATGGTAATAGAATTATATTATGTTTATGTAATCAAAATTTAATTTAATTTAAACCCAAGGAGGAATTTTAGATGCTGAAGTATTTACTTAAAGGCGGACCAACAATGCTACCCTTATTGATTTTTTCTATCCTAAGTTTGGCTATTATGCTTGAAAGATATTTTTACCTTAGAAGTTTAAAGAATAATGATTTTAGATTAGTAAAGAAAATAAGATTATTACTCTCTAATGGAAAGGTGTCTAAAGCGAAACAGGAGGCTAAAGAGGCTAAAGGGCCAGTATCAGCTATGTTTTTGGCAGGGTTAGAGAAGTATGGTGAGAAGAGACAGATTGTAAAAGAATTTATTCAGTCTACTGGTCAAAAGCAAATAAAGGATATGGAAAAAAGATTGAGGATTTTAGAGTTTATTGCTACTGTATCTCCGTTATTAGGGTTATTAGGAACAGTCTTTGGAATCATAAACAGTTTCAATGTATTAGCTGGAGCACAGGGCATTGCTGCTCCTAGTGCATTAAGTGTAGGTATTGCAGAAGCATTAGTCAGTACTGCTACAGGTTTGATGGTAGCAATCCCAACTATGTTATTTTATACATATCTAGACAGTAAAATAGAAGCCAAGATTAGTGAAATGAATCAATGGTCTACAGAATTAGTAGAAATTATATCTGGAGATAATAAAAGAGACTCGACAAGTAAAATTAGAGGTGACAAATATGTTTCAACGAGGTACTAAAAAGAAGATTAATATTCAAATATTACCTATGATAGATGTCATCTTCTTTTTATTAGTCTTCTTTATGTTATTTACTACTTTTAAGACTACTCCAACTGGCTTAAATATAAACTTACCAAAGGCTAAGACTGTGACTAAACAACAGCAGCAACAATTAATTGTTAATTTATCATCAAAAGGTCATATTTATTTAAATAATGAGTTATTAACTAAACCAGATTTAAAGGATAAGGTTGCTGCTAAAATAAAGAATAATCCTAAAACAGTAGTTATCATTAAAGCTGATAAAAAAGTAGTTTATAATAAGATTGTAGAGGTTATGGATACGGTTCGGCAAGTAGGTGCTTATAAAATTGCTTTAGCAGCTGAGAATGCTGAAAAGAATATTAAATAATAATGCCTAAGACTTAAGGTGGTTGATTTAATGAAAAAATATATTCTGCTTTCTATATTATTTCACATTTTGCTCTTTATTTTGTTTCCTAATTTGTATCAAGCTAAACCTGCTTTTAAAGTCTATCCTTTAGAACAGCAGGGAGTGATCAAATTTGTTGAATTTGAAGAAGGAGATTCTGAAGTAATCAATACAGTAGAAGGGGTTAAGAAGAGTAAAGAGGACGAGAAGAAAGAACAGCAAGGAGCTAAAAAGAAAAAAGATCAAAAGAAAAATGAACAGAAGAGAAAAGATAAAATTAAAAATAAAAATAAAAAATCTAAACGTGAGAAAGCGGAAACAGATCATAAATCTGAAGAGGAAAAGACAAGTAAAAAAGTGACAAAAGATAAAACGAAAGTCGAAAAAAATGTTCAAAAGGAAGCACAAGAAAAATTACAAAAGAATAATCCAAACCCACAAAATAAGCCAAAGAAAAATATTAATCAAGAAAAAGAATCAACACCTAAAACTGAAGATAACAATGTAACAGATACAAAACAAAATATAAATAGTTCTAAACCAAAACAACAAGACAATACTGAAATTAAAGAAAAGAATGAGCCAAAATTTAAATCAAAAGTGATGGATAGTAAACAAGGTAAAGAAGTTATAGAAGTTGAAAAAGAAAATAATAAAATTAAGAAGGAAGAGAAAGAAACAAAGCCACAAGAAAAATTACAAGAAAAGCCAAAACAAGAAACAGAAGAAAAACAAAAAGACTTAAAGAAATTTGAAGAGAATAAGAAACAGATAGATAAAAAGACATCTCAGGACCAAAAAGAATCAACTTCAGTAAAAGATAATGACAAAGGAAGTCAAGGAGAGACTGAATCTAAGGGTCAAGGTGATCAGACAACAGGTGAAAATGGTAAGGATGAAAAAGAAGCAGAACCTAAGAAAAAGACACCACAGATGATGGTTGCTAGAAAGGTAATGCCTGTTTATCCTAAGAATGCAGCGAATCAGAATATAGAAGGAACGGTTAAATTGAAAGTGGATGTTTCTTCTACTGGCAGCATTGAAGATGTAGTAATTCTTAAATCTTCAAAGAATGGTAATTTAGATGGAGTTGCTAAATTAACTGTAGAGAGAGGCTGGAATTTTCATACGGCTATTACGGATTACTCTGTCTTCTTAACCATTAAATTTAAATCTGGAGATGTAAAAATAGAATTTGATAAGCTTGATTTATAATAATTAAGTGAGTTAAGAGGTGACTAAGGTATGAAATCTAATTTTTTGGTAATGATAATAATAGCTTTATTAGTTTTGTCTATAAGTACCATTGCCTGGGCAGCAGTAGATGAGCATGGAAATTTACAGATTAAAAATGAATACATATCTATTATTGTCAATCAAGACAAAGAGAATAATGGTAGGTTTGCAGTAGATGTGACCGGTGGGAATCCAATTCTTACTAGTGATAATGGTAAACCTTTAATTTATGGAAGACCTAAGCCATGGACTTCATATACCACCATTCAAATTGATGGTAAAAATTATGTTTTTGGTGGTAAAACAAATAAAAGAGCTGGTCAATTTGGAAAGTATGGAACTAAAGTAAAGGCACCGTACATAACTGATCAAAATGGAATTGAGACGGTTTATAGATATGGAAAGATAAAAGTAATCCAAAGTTTAACTTTTGTAAAGAGTAATACTACAGGGTTGCCAGATACAGCTCAAATTAAGTATAAGATAATAAATAATGATCAAAAAAGTCATAAAGTCGGTTTGCGAATTATGTTAGATACTATGTTAGGTAGTAATGATGGTGCTCCTTTTAGAATAGGAGCTAATTCAGTAACAACAGATAAAATGTATACTCAGCAAGAATTGCCGGTTTTTTGGCAAGCATTTGATCAATTAAGTAATCCACACGTAACTGCTCAAGGGACAGTCAAAGGGAATCAAGTGACTGCTCCAGATAAACTTTATTTTGCTGATTGGGGTAGTTTAGCTGATGGTGTATGGAGCTTTGATTATAATCCTGACGAGGATTTTATGCGTAAAGGAGAATTTCAGTTAGATAGTGCTTTAGCTCTATTTTGGGAATCTAATTCTATACCGCCTGGTGGGAGTAAAACTTATCTTACTAATTATGGATTAGGAGGAATTACTATTGTTCCGGGTTTACTTTCTTTAGGAGTTAGCTCACCGGCTAAAGTTGTTTTAGATGAGCAGACTAATTCATTCCCAGTAGTTGCTTATATTCAGAATACTGCTGAGATTACTGCTAAAGAAGTGGTGGCAGATATTGAACTACCACCGGAATTAACCTTGGCATCAGATGAGTCATTAAAGAAAAAATTAGGTAACTTAAAGTCTGGATCTACTGGTCAAGTAGTTTGGCAAGTTATTCCTAAAGAAGGAACGGGCCAGAAGTTAGAATATAATGTAAATGTAACAGCTGATAATACTGATGATAATTCAGTTAGTAGGTCAGTGACAATTATTGGAGCTCCTAAATTAGATTTGTCGATTACGGCTCCTAAAAAATTAAAAGTAAAAGAAAAGGTATTAAATCCGAATCCGTTTAAAATAGTTGCAACTGTAAAGAATGTAGGGGCATCTACCGCTTATGATCCAACAGTTTCTATAGTATTACCACCAGGGTTAGAGTTGGCTAAGGGAGAAAAAAGGATTAAGTACTTGGGGTATTTAGAAGCAAAAGAAGAGGTAGAGATTCCTTGGCAAATAGATGTTGTTGGCATTAATGGAGAATTACCTTATGCAGTAGAATTAAATTCAATTAATACTGAATCAGAATCAAAACTTAGGTTCTTAACTGTACCTAAACTACATCCGGTAGTATATTTAAAAGCTGATGATAGAGATATTGAAGTAGGAGATTATTTAAGTATAGACCTTAAGGTGGCTAATATCAAGGAACTGTATAGTTTTACTTCTAAATTACAGTATGACATTGATAAGCTAGAGGCTATTTATGTTTCTAGAGGTACTTTATTTGTAGATGGTGAAAAGTTACTTAAATGGCAGGATCCTAAGATAGATCAGAAGCAAGGAATAATTACTATACAAGGTAATTTAGATAAAGAGAAAAAAGTTTCTGATACTGTGGCTAAGCTTTATTTTAAAGTTAAAAAGGCAGGTCCAATCAAAATTAGAATGAAAGATTTGTTATTAACTGATGAATCTGGTCAGGAAGTTAATTATAAAAGAGAGGGTTTAGGTTTTAAGATTGAAGGTGGAGAAGAATACGATTAAATAAATAAGGAGGAAAATAAATATGAAAAAATTAGTCAGTTTAGGAATTATTCTAGTTTTAGTCTTAACACTTACTATTCCAGCTTTTGCTTCAGAAAAAATTAAAGATATTTCTAATGATCATTGGGCATATAGAAGTGTTAATGAATTAGTAGAGAAAGGTTTAATGTCTTTATATGAAGATAATACTTTTAAAGGAGAGAAAGAAGTAACTAGATATCAATTAGCTGAGGTTGTTGCCAAAGTTTTAGTAACAATTGATGAAGGAAAAGTTAAAGCTTCTGAAGAAGATGTAAATACGTTAAGGAAATTATCTACAGAATTTAGAACTGAATTAGTTGAGATAAATAAGAAGACAGATATTTTTGCTAAAAGAATACAAGATTTAGAAGAGAAAGCAGAAGTGACTGAAGAAGATATTGTTAGTACCAAAGGTGAGTTAATGGAAGTTCGCAAGCAAGTTAAGCAAATGATTCAGGACCTTAATAATGTTAAAGAATTTAAGAGTAGTATTAATGCTAGAATTGCTATGTTAGAAAGAAAGAATTATAATTTGAGTAATAGAGTTGAAGCTTTAGAAAATCAATTACATGAAACAAAAGTAGAGAATGAAGAACTAAGATCTGATTCGAAGAATAAATTATTGATTGGTGGAGGTATATTATTATTAGGATTACTTGCTAACTAAATTAGATAAAAGAGTATTAAATAATTAATTAAATATATGAATAAAGGAGAGGAATTATTATGGAAAAAACATTTTTTATGATTAAACCAGATGGAGTAAAAAGAAATTTAGTAGGAGATGTAGTATCTAGAGTTGAAAAGAGAGGTTTAACTATTAAAGCAATGAAGATGCTTCAAATATCTGATGAGTTGGCTAAAAAGCATTATGCTGAACATGTAGACAAGCCTTTCTTTAGTGATTTAGAAGAATTTATTACTTCAGGACCAGTAGTAGCTATGGTAGTAGAAGGACCAAAAGCAATTAAAACAGTTAGAAATATGATGGGAGCTACAGATCCATTTGAAGCTAAGCCAGGAACTATTAGAGGAGATTATGCGTTAATTATTGATGAAAATGTAGTTCATGGTTCTGATTCTGCTGAGAGTGCAGAGAGAGAAATTAATTTATTCTTTAACGAAGATGAGATTGTTTAAGTCTAAATTACTAGAAGGAGTAATTATTTATGAATAAGTTAAAGAAGATAATTAGTATTAAAATTTTAATACTAACATTAGTTTTTACATTGGTATTTCCTTATTTATCGATGATAGTACCAATTATAGATACTCCTAATGCTTATGCTTCAAGTGTTAATATTGATATTAATGAAGATGATGCTGCCAAAGGATTAGCATTAGTTTTAGCACTTACTTTAATTTCTAATTATTTTGATGACAAGGCTAATGCGAATAATGGTATTGATAATATAGAAGATAATGATTTGCGATTATTAGCTAGATTAATTCATGCTGAATCTCGTGGTGAACCTTATAAAGGTCAAATAGCAGTTGGAGCTGTTGTTTTAAATAGAGTAAAAAGTGAGCAGTTTCCAAATAGTATTAGAGGGGTAGTTTATCAAGATGGACAATTTACTCCTGTAGAGAATGGACAGATTAATCTAGCACCTAATCAGACCTCAGTTAAAGCAGCTAGAGCTGTTTTAAAAGGTAAAGATCCATCTTTAGGTGCTTTATATTTTTATAATCCTAAAAAAGCTCGTACATTATGGTGGCTATCTACTAGAGATACTACAATAGAGATAGGCAATCATGTATTTGCTAAATAGACTTAATATAAATCCTAACATCTAATTAGATGTTAGGATTTATTATTAGTTTTTTTATATAAAGTAGTTGACAGACTATAAAAATTATGTTATATTTTAATAAGTTAATACTTTACTGTATTAAAACAATAAAGAGGTGAGTGGTATGGAAAAAGAGTTAGACTTTACTAAGACGCAAACACCTAATGGAACTAAAGATTATTTGCCTTTAGAAGCTAAGAAAAAGAGATATTTAGAAAATGAGATTAATGATATCTTTACTAGATGGGGTTATGAAGAGGTTGTAACTCCCACCTTTGAATTCTTTTCTGCTTTATCAGTAGGCACAGGAGTAGGTCTACAACATAAGATGTATAAATTTTTTGATCGTAATGGACATATTCTGGCTTTAAGACCAGAGATGACTGCTCCTATTGCTAGATTAGTGGCTAATAGATTAGATGATGAGTTGAAACCGTTACGATTATCTTATCAAGCTAATGTATTTAGATATGAGCCACCTCAGGCTGGAAGACAACGAGAATTTTATCAAGCTGGAATTGAATTGATTGGAGCTAAAGACCCATTAGCAGATGCTGAAATTATAGCAGTAGCGGTTGAAATATTGAAAGCAGTAGGTTTAAAGAAATTTTCTATTGATATTGGACAGATTGATTACTTTGTAGGACTTATGGAGGAAATGAATTTAGATCCTCAAACTAAAGTTAAATTAAGGAAAGCATTATCTCAAAAAGATTTTGTAGCATTAAAGGAATTAGTCGAAGAAAATTTAAGTAATGGTCATAAAGAAGCAATATTTACTTTACCTGAATTAAGAGGAGGTAGAGAAATCTTAGATAAGGCAGAAAAACTAGTTAATAACAAAAAATCTAAAGTAGCTTTAGATAATTTGAGAAGTATCTATCAAAATCTAGAGTCTTTAGGTGTAGCAGATTGTGTTAACTTAGATTTAAATATAATTCGAGGTTTCGATTATTATACTGGAATGGTTTTTGAAGGTTATAATCAGGATTTAGGTTTTACTATTTGTGGTGGTGGTAGATATGATAACTTATTAGAGCAGTTTGGCACTGAAAGCCCAGCTACTGGTTTTGCAGTAGGGATAGATAGATTGTTACTGTCTTTGGAGAATCAAGGGGTTGAGCTCGCTATTGAGGAGGAACCACTCTTTTTGATATATGATAAAGCTAAAAAAGGTGAAGCCATTGAACTGGCCAAAAAGTTAAGAGTAGATAATCAAGAGGTAGTATTAGAGATTATAGATAGAAATATTAATGAAAGTATAAATTATGCTTTAAATAATAATTTAGACCAAATAATTTATCTAGGAGAAGAGAAGAATGTGGCAGATAGAGAATATCAAATTGAGAACTTATTGGGAATTGAAATAATTAAAATAATAGAATAGGAGGTTTAAATTATGACTCCATTAAGGATTGCATTACCTAAAGGCCGGCTTTTTAATCCGGTAGTAAAATTATTACAAAGAGCAGGAGTAGTGCAAAAGGATTTAGATGATGATTCCAGAAAATTAATACTAACTAGTCAGGATAAAAGATTTAAATTTATTCTATCTAAGGCAGTAGATGTGCCTACATATGTAGAATATGGTGCTGCTGATATTGGAGTTGCTGGTAAGGATGTTTTGTTGGAGGCTAGGAAGAAAGTCTGTGAAGTAGTTGATTTGGGTCTAGGAGCTTGTCGTTTAGTAGTAGCTGTCCCTAAAGAATCAGGAATAACTACTCTAGAGGAATTACCGGCAACTGGGAGAGTAGCTACTAAATACCCAAAGACAGCAGAGAAGTTCTTTAATCAACATGGAATTCAAGTGGAAACTGTTAAATTAAATGGTTCTATTGAGTTAGCACCGGCAGTAGATTTAGCAGAAATGATTGTAGATATTACTTCTACAGGAACTACTCTTAGAGAGAATAATATGATTGAGATTGCTGAAGTAGCAAGATCATCTGCAAGACTAATCGTTAATAAGGTAAGTTATAAGACTCGCTTTGATGAAGTACAAGAGATTATTAAGGGTTTAGAAAGGGGTTTAGGTAATTAAAATGATTAAATTAATTAATGCGAATGAAGTTGGAATAGAAGCAGAATTAGAGAAGGTTTTAAATCGTTCTTCTCTTGATGAACCAGAAAAATTAAATGTAGTACAAGAAATATTAGATAATATTCAGATAAATGGTGATGAGGCAGTATTAGAATATACAGCTAAGTTTGATGAAGCTAAATTAAATGCAGAAGAACAGTTAGTGTCACAAGCAGAGATAGAGGAAGCTTATTTAGAAGTTGATGATGAATTTTTATCTGCTTTGGAAACGGCTATTGAGAATATAAAAGATTTTCACCAACGACAGATGCGGGAAAGTTGGATGAATGTTGATGATGATGGAGTAGTATTAGGCCAAGTCTTTAGACCATTAGAGAAAGTAGGTTTATATGTGCCAGGAGGGACGGCTGCTTATCCTTCATCGGTTTTAATGAATGGAGTCCCAGCAAAAGTAGCTGAAGTAGAAGAGGTAGTAATGGTTTCTCCACCAAGTGAATTAGGTAAGATGAATCCTTATACCTTAGTAGCAGCTGATAAGGTAGGGGTAGATAAAATTTATAAAGTAGGTGGAGCTCAAGCAATAGCAGCTTTAAGTTTTGGGACAGAAGTAATACCTAAGGTAGATAAAATAGTTGGTCCTGGCAATATTTATGTTACTTTAGCTAAAAAATTAGCTTATGGTTATGTTGATATCGATATGTTAGCTGGACCTAGTGAGGTTTTAGTTTTAGCAGACGAAACAGCTATACCACGTCATGTAGCAGCTGATTTATTATCACAAGCAGAGCATGATCCAATGGCTTCAGCTATTTTAGTGACTGATTCAAAAGAATTAGCTACAGATGTACAAGAAGAATTAGAGAAACAATTAAAAGAATTATCAAGAGAAGAAATAGCAGCTCAAGCTATTGAAGACTACGGAGCAATTATATTAACTGATAGTTTGGATCAATCTATAGAAGTCACTAATCGATTTGCTGCTGAGCACTTAGAAGTTGCAGTAGAGAAACCGTTTGAAGTTTTAGGTAAGATTAAGAATGCTGGTGCTATCTTCTTAGGTCATTATTCTGCAGAACCACTTGGGGATTATATTGCTGGACCTAATCATGTTTTGCCAACTGGAGGATCAGCCCGTTTTTATTCACCATTAAATATAGATGATTTTGTTAAAAAATCTAGTATCATTTCATATTCTAAGGCTGGATTGGAGAAGGTTAAGGATAAGGCAATCAAATTAGCTGAGGTAGAAGGTTTAGATGCTCATGCTAATTCAGTTCGAGTTAGATTTGAAGATTAAAGTCTGGAAAGGGAGATTAGAATGAGAAGAGCAGAGGTTGTAAGAAAGACTTCAGAGACTGAAATTGAAATAATGCTTAACCTAGATGGGCAAGGTAGTCGAGAAATTGATACAGGGGTTTCATTTTTAGACCATATGTTAGATTTGTTTGCTAAACATGGATTATTCGATTTAGAATTAAAGGCTAAAGGTGATTTAGAAATAGATGCTCATCATACTGTTGAAGATATTGGAATCTGTTTAGGTAAGGTTATTGATAAGGCAGTTGGCGATAAAGCAGGTATAAACAGATATGGTACAGAACATGTTCCAATGGATGAAGCTTTAGTTTTGGCTTCGTTAGATTTAAGTGGTAGATCATATTTGGCTTATGATTTAGAACTTTTTAAAGCGAAAGTAGGAGATTTTGATACAGAGCTAGTATTAGAATTTATGAGGGCCTTGACTGTAAATGGTAGAGTTACTCTACATTTACGTCAATTGGCAGGAGAGAATACTCATCATATTATTGAAGCTGCATTTAAAGCATTAGGTAGAGCTTTAAGAAGGGCAGTAGAGCAAGATGAAAGAATTACAGGAGTTATGTCTACTAAAGGAAAACTTTAATAGATAACAGATAACGAGGTGAGTTTATGATTAAAATTATAGATTACGGTATGGGAAATTTACGTAGTGTTCAGAAAGGATTTGAGAAAGTAGGCTTTACAGCTCAGATTACTTCTGATCCTGAAGAAATATTAAAAGCAGATGGTGTAGTATTGCCAGGAGTAGGAGCTTTTGGTGATGCTATGGAGAATCTAAAGTCTGCAGGATTGATTCAAGTAATTAAAGAAGTAGTTAAAAAGGAAATTCCTTTCTTAGGAATCTGTTTAGGTCTGCATTTGCTTTTTTCTACTAGTGAAGAGTGGGGAAAACAGGAAGGTTTAGATATTATTTCTGGACAGGTAGTTAAATTTCCAGATAATCTAGATAAAAAAATTCCTCATATGGGTTGGAATCAGCTGGAAATAAAGAAAGAAACTGATTTATTTAAAAATTTGGATACTGATTTCTTTCAATACTTTGTTCATTCTTATTATGTTATACCAGAGGATAAATCAGTGATTGCTACTACTACTGATTATGGAATTGAATTTGTGTCTAGTATCCAAAAGGATAATATATATGCTGTACAGTATCATCCGGAAAAGAGCAGTAAAGAAGGACTACAGATTTTACGTAATTTTGGGGAGTTGATATAATGGAGGTTATTCCAGCAATAGATATTCGTAATGGACAATGTGTAAGATTATATAAAGGGGATTTTGAAAAAGAGACAGTATATGGTGAACCTTTGGAGATGGCCAAATTGTGGGCTAGTAAAGGTGCTACTAGATTACATATTGTTGATTTAGATGGAGCTTTAGATGGTAAACCACAGAATTTAGAACTAATTTCAGAGATAATAAATGAAGTTAGTTTACCTGTTCAAGTAGGTGGTGGGATTAGAAATTTAGAAACAATTCAAAACTATTTAAACATCGGTGTGCAGCGAGTCATCATAGGAACAGCAGCTATAGAAAACCCCGATTTAGTAGTAACTGCTATAGAAAAGTTTGGTGCAGAAGCAATAGTGGTAGGGATTGATGCTAAAGATGGTTATGTAGCAACAGAAGGTTGGTTAGAGACTTCTAATACTACTATTATTGAACTAGGTCAAGCTATGAAAGCTAGAGGGATAGAATGGGTTGTCTTTACCGATATAAGTAAAGATGGTACGCTCAGTGGACTAAATATAGATAGTACTAAAAAATTAGCTGAGGAGACTGGATTAAATGTAATTGCTTCCGGTGGAGTATCTAAGTTAAAAGATATTAAAGAATTACAAAAGATAGAGGAGTCTGGAGTGAAAGGGGTCATTACTGGAAAGGCACTCTATAGTGAAAGTTTAGATTTAGAAGAAGCAATTGCGGTTATGGAGGTGTAGATTATGTTAGCTAAACGAATAATCCCTTGTCTTGATGTAGATAAAGGTCGGGTAGTGAAAGGAGTTAATTTTGTAGATATTAGAGATGCTGGAGATCCAGTAGAGTTAGCTTCCTTTTATGATAAAGCAGGCGCAGATGAATTAGTATTTTTAGATATTACAGCGTCGTCTGAAAAGAGAGAGACCATGATTGATGTGGTTCAGCGGACATCGGAAGAGGTTTTTATTCCTTTTACTATAGGTGGAGGGATTCGTACTATAGATGATATGCGGCAACTTTTAAAAGCGGGAGCGGATAAGATTTCAATTAATTCAGCTGCTGTTAAGGAACCAGATTTAATTGCAAAAGGAGCTAAGAGGTTTGGGAGTCAATGTATAGTAGTGGCAATCGATGCAAAGCGTAAAGAAGGTAGTTCAGATGATAATCCAGAATGGGAAGTATATATTCATGGAGGACGTAAGCCAACTGGATTAAATGCCCTAGAGTGGGCTAAAAAAGTTGAGGAACTAGGAGCTGGAGAAATTCTATTGACTAGTATGGATGGAGATGGGACGAAAGATGGTTATGATAATCAATTAAATTATGATATTTCTAGTAATTTAGATATTCCAGTTATTGCTTCGGGAGGTGCAGGGGGACCTAATGATATTCTAAAAGCTTTTACTGAAGGAGAAGCCGATGCAGCTTTAGCAGCTTCAATTTTTCATTTTGATGAATATTCAATTAAAGAAGTTAAAGAATATTTAAAAGAAGAGGGGGTAGTGGTAAGGTTATGAAGTATTTAGCAGACTTAGAATTTAATGAAGATGGTTTGCTTCCAGCTATTGTTCAAGATGTTGATAATGATCAAGTCTTAATGATGGCGTATATGAATGAGGAGGCGTTAAATAAGACTATTACAACTGGATATACTTGGTTTTGGAGTAGGAGTCGTCAAAAATTATGGAAAAAAGGTGAGACTTCAGGACATCATCAACAAGTTGAGGAGATCTCTACTGATTGTGATGGAGATACTTTATTAATTAAAGCAAAACAGACTGGTGGTGCTTGTCATAATGGCTATTACTCTTGTTTTTATCGCAGTTTAAATGATGAAGCAGAATTTGAGGTTATTGATGAGAAAGTATTTAAACCTGAACAAGTATATGAAAATCAAGACGAAACAGAGGCGGTAGAAAAGAACGAATTAGTAGATCAAGGCAAGTTACCTCAAATTTTACAAGAAATTTATCAAGTAGTTTTAGACCGTAAGCAGAATCCAGTTGAAGATTCATATACTTGTTATCTATTTGATGAAGGATTAGACAAAATTTTAAAGAAGATTGGAGAAGAAGCAGCTGAAGTAATTATTGCTTCTAAAAATGAAGAAACTGATGAGATTATTTATGAAATATCAGACTTAGTATACCATTTATTAGTATTATTGAATTATCATCAAATTAGTTTAAATCAAATTTATGATGAATTGGCAGATAGATTTGGAAGGTAAACAAATATAGTTCTATTTATTAGATAAAAGGTAGCCTTAATATTAAGGTTACCTTTTTAATTTTCTTTTCTTGCATTAATTAATAAAGAATGTTATATTAATAAATAGCTGTATTAATTTATACTTATAAATTAATTTAATTACTAAAATGACTCATAATTTATTAAAAAATGGGATATTTTATTATTAAAGAGGAATATTAGGCGTTATCTAGAAATATTACTTCAGGACTAGTTGTGATTTATAAAAGAGGTGAATAATACAGATGATTAGAAGTATGACCGGTTATGGTCGAGGTCAATTAGAAATTGATGGGGATAGTGTTATAGTTGAATTAAAATCTGTTAACCATAAGTATCGTAAGCTCTATTTACATATTTCAGATGAACTATCAGCATTAGAGCCTAAAATTAATGGGCTTTTAAAAGAAGGAATAGGTCGTGGCAGAGTAAATTACTCTTTAAAGATCAAAAGTAAAGAAGAGCAAGGAGTAAAAGTAAAAGTTAATAAAGGAATTGCTAAAGAATATATAGATTCCTTACAGAATTTACAGAATGAATTTAATTTAGCAGGAGAATTAGAGGTTGGATTATTATTGCAGTTTTCTGATATATTAGAAGTGGAAGAGGTGGACAAGGATATAGAAGAAATATGGCCTAAAGTTAAAAGAGTGACACAAGAGGCCTTAAATAAGTTGACAGAAATGAAAAGTAGAGAAGGAGAAGAACTTTTTACTGACTTTATACATAGATTAGAAATGATTAAGGAGTTAGTTAATAAAATAGAAGATAGAATTCCTAAGATGGTTACTGAGCACAAAGCTAAATTGCAAGATAGAATTAATGAATTATTGAATAATATTGATGTTGGGATTGAAGAAGAACGATTGACCACTGAGGTAGCTATAATTGCTGATAAAAGTAACGTTACAGAAGAGATAGTAAGGATTAAGAGTCATTTAGAGCAATTTAGGGAAACATTAGATTTAGATATTGAAAAACCAGTAGGCAGAAAGTTGGATTTTATTGCTCAAGAGATGCATAGAGAGATTAATACAATTGGTTCTAAAATAAGTGATTCTGAAGTTAGTAGTTATATTATTGATTTAAAGAGTGAAGTGGATAAAATAAGAGAACAAGTACAAAATATAGAATAATTAAATATATAATTTAGTTTTAATTATAGAAGGAGGAATTTAGATATGAAAGTTGAATTAATTAATATTGGTTTTGGTAATATTGTAGCTGCTAATCGAATTATTGCTATTGTTAGCCCAGAATCTGCTCCTATTAAAAGGATAATTCAAGAAGCTAGGGATAGAGGAATGTTAGTTGATGCTACATATGGCAGAAGAACTAGAGCAGTTGTAATTACAGATAGTGACCATATCATTTTATCTGCTGTTCAACCAGAAACTGTATCACAACGTTTAGGTGATGAATAAAGTTAGTAGGAGGAGCGAATTATAAATGGCTAGGAAAGGAAAATTATTAATATTATCAGGTCCCTCAGCAGTAGGTAAAGGGACTGTAATTGATGCGTTGATGGGTAAGTATCAGGATATAGCCTATTCCATTTCTGTAACTACTCGTCAGCCACGTCCTGGAGAAAGGGACGGAATAGATTATTTCTTTGTTTCAAAAGAGAAGTTTAGCGAAATGATAGAAAATAATGAATTAATAGAATGGGCTAAAGTACATGGTAATTATTATGGTACACCAAAGAGTTATGTAGAAGAAACTTTAAATACAGAACAAGATGTGATTTTAGAGATAGATATTCAAGGCGCAGCTCAAGTTAAAGAAAAATATGAGTATGGAGTATTTGTTTTTTTAGCTCCACCATCTTTAAAGGAGTTGGAGTCTAGAATTTATAAAAGAGGCACAGATAGTCAAGAATCAATTGAGGTTAGAATGGAAAATGCTAGTAAGGAAATGAAAAAGGTAGAGGATTATGATTATATTATTGTTAATGATGAAATAGAAAAAGCTGTTAAGAAGTTAAAAGCTATTATTATTGCTGAAAGATGTAAAGTAGATTAATTATTTTTAAGGAGGATGATATAGAATGTTAGCTTATCCACCAGTGGATAAATTATTAGAAAAGACTAATGATGAGTATACTTTAGTTATTCAGGCGGCTAAAAGAGGTCGACAATTAAATTCTGATGATGAAGAACCAGTAATAGAGTGTAAAGCTAGTAAGCCGGTTTCACATGCTTTAGAGGAAATTTTAGCAGATAGATTAAAGTATATACCTGTCGACGACGAAGAAAAGTAATAAATCAATAATATGAAGAGTGATAATATGTTAAAAACAAGATTAGAAAATAAAAATATTGTATTAGGAGTTACCGGAGGGATTGCTGCTTATAAGTCTTTAGAGGTGGTAAGTAGACTAAAGAAGTTAGGAGCAGAGGTAGATGTAATTATGACTAAGTCGGCTACAGAATTTGTTCAGCCACTTAGTTTTCGTTCTTTAAGCCATAATCCAGTAATAGTTGATATGTTTGCAGAACCTAAAGAGTGGGATGTTAAGCATATAGCCTTAGCACAAAAGGCAGATATATTTGTAATTGCACCGGCTACAGCCAATATTATTGGTAAGATAGCCAATGGTATTGCAGATGATATGTTATCCACCACTGTAATGGCAACTACTGCACCGGTAGTTTTAGCTCCAGCAATGAATGAGAATATGTATAATAACCATATAGTTCAAGATAATTTAGAAGAATTGTCTAAGCTAGGATATCAAATCATTGAAGCAGCTTCTGGTTATTTAGCTTGTGGAGTAGAAGGAAAAGGTAGGTTGCCAGAACCAAAAGAGATAGTAACTTATTTAGCTAAACAGATAAGATTAGAGGAGGATCTGGCTGATAAGAAAATTTTAGTAACAGCTGGTGGTACTCAAGAGCCCTTAGATCCAGTACGATATATAGGAAATTATTCTACAGGTAAGATGGGATATAAAATTGCTAGTGAAGCTGCTAAACGAGGTGCAGAAGTAACTTTAGTTACAGCACCTACTTCATTGGATGCTCCTCAAAATGTTGAAATAATTAAGGTTCAGACGGCTCAAGAGATGTATCAAGCAGTTATGAAAGAAGAAGATAGTCAAGATGTGATTATTAAAGCAGCAGCTGTAGCTGATTATCGTCCAGAGGTTAGAGAAAGTAATAAGATTAAGAAGAGTGACTCTAATTTAACTCTAAAATTAGAGAGGAATCCAGATATTTTAGCAGAATTAGGAAAGGTTAAAGGAGATAAGGTTTTAGTAGGATTTGCAGCAGAATCTGAAAAATTAAAAGCTAATGCTAAAGAGAAATTAATAAAGAAAAATATAGATTTAATTGTAGCTAATGATATTACTGCTAAAGATGCAGGGTTTGCTTCTGACACTAATCAAGTAATAATAATTAGTGAAGATGAAGAGGTAGAGTTACCTAATTTATCTAAAAGAGAAGTAGCTACTAGATTATTAGATAAAGTTAATCAGTATTTAAAAGGGGAGTGAACAGGATGGATATTGAAGTAGAAAGTTTTCAGTTAGATCATACCAAAGTTGAGGCTCCTTATGTGCGTAAAGCTGGTAGAATAGAGACTCCTAAAGGAGATATTATTCAAAAGTATGATTTGAGATTAAGACAGCCTAATGAAGATGCTATTTCTACAGCACCAATGCATACTTTAGAACATCTATTAGCTGGATATATGCGAGAGAAGATAGATAACATTGTTGATATTTCTCCAATGGGATGTAGAACAGGTTTTTATTTAATAGTAGTAGGTGAGCCTACAGTAGAAAAGGTTGAGAATACATTAACGGATTCTTTAACTCAAATTTTAGAAACTGAAGAAGTTCCAGCTACTACTGCTAAAGAATGTGGTAATTATCGAGATCATTCATTATTTGGTGCTAAAGAATATGCTAGTGATGTTTTAAAAAAGTTTAAATAATAAGTGATTAATTGCAATTGACTTTTAACAAAAATTAAGTTATAATTTATAGTGTAGGAAGTTAAATGATTTACAGGTAGACTAGTAGATGAAGGTAAGTTTTAGTAGGTATGTAGAGTTTGTAGAACTTGTAGGTGAGTTAGTAGTTGTTTAATAAAAAGGGTAGAATGGTTATTACAGTGGGAGATAACTTATGTGTGCTAGTATCTATACTTTTGTATAGGAAATTTGCAGCATATATAGGTAATTTATGCATATTAAAGCACTCCGACTAGGAGTGCTTTTTTTATTTTAAAAATATTTTAAAAGAGGTGAAGAGTAGATGAGAAATTTAGTTAGGAACCGATTGACTTTTGTAGTTTTGATTTTGACATTAGCTTTAGTTATAACAGGTTGTGGTCAACAGAGTAAAGATACAGAAACAAGTAATGATAAATTAAAGATTGGAATTATACAGATAGTAGAACATCCAGCTTTGGATGCAGCTAGAAAAGGTTTTATTGATTCCTTGACAAAACAAGGCTATAAAGAAGGAGAAGATGTGGTTTATGATTATCAGAATGCCCAAGGAGATATGTCTACAGCTCAAACTATCGCCAAGCAGTTCAAGAATAATCAGGTAGATATGATTTTGGCTATTGCTACTCCAACAGCGCAAGCAGCAGCTAATGTTACTTCAGACATTCCGATTCTAATTACAGCGGTAACAGATCCTAAAGCTGCTGGTTTAGTTAAGAATTTAAAGAGGCCAGGGACTAATGTAACAGGAACTAGTGACTTAACACCGGTTCGCAAACAGTTACAATTACTAAAGAAGATTAAACCTAATATTCAAAATATAGGAATTATATATAATGCTGGAGAAACTAACTCAGTGGTTCAGGCTAAAATAGCTGAAAAAGCAGCTAAAGATTTAGGTTTAAATTTAGAAAATGGTACAGTTAGTACTACTAGTGATGTATTACAGGCTACTCAGACATTAATAGGGAAAGTAGATGCATTTTATGTTCCTACAGATAATACAGTTGCTTCTGCTATAGAAGCTGTAGTAAAAGTAGCAAGTGAAGAGGATTTACCTTTGGTTGTCGGAGAAGAAGGCATGGTTGAGCGTGGAGCTTTAGCAACTATAGGGATTAATTATTATAAGTTAGGAAAGCAGACTGGTGAGATGGCAGTTAAAGTAATTAAAGGAGCAGATCCAGCGCAGATGCCGATTGAGTACTTAAAGACGACTGAGTTAATTATTAATAAAGATGCAGCCGAAAAGATGAATGTATCTATTCCCCAGGAAATTTTAGATAACGCAAAAGAAGTCTTAAATAATAAATAATTAAATTAAGTGCAGATTGGAGTGTTAGGTTATGCTATTGAGTGTAGCATTAGGATCAATAGAACAAGGGCTAGTTTATGGTGTTATGGCTTTAGGAGTCTATTTAACATTTAGGATTTTAGATTTTCCGGATTTAACGGTAGATGGGAGTTTCCCCTTAGGAGCTGCCATTACTGCTAAGCTAATTATTGACGGAGTAGATCCAATAGTTGCTACATTAGCAGCAGTCTTATTTGGAGCATTAGCTGGAAGTATTACTGGTTTTTTGAATACAAAATTAAAGATTACTGGGCTTTTATCAGGAATTTTAACTATGACTGCTTTATATTCGATTAATTTACGAATTATGGGTAGAGCTAATATTCCATTACTTAATCAGGAGACCATCCTAACTAAATTAGATGCAATAAGCTTAAATGGAGAATGGCAAGCAGGAATATTCTTTTTAGTCATAGTTTTAGTTATAAAGTTTATGGTTGATTGGTTCTTGCATACAGAATTAGGTTTAGCTTTGAGAGCAACCGGAGATAATCCACAAATGATTCGAAGTATGGGAGTAAATACGGATTCAATGACCATTTTAGGATTAGCATTATCTAATGGTTTAGTAGCCTTATCTGGTTCCTTAGTAGCTCAATATCAAGGTTTTGCTGATGTTGGAATGGGAATTGGAATGATTATTATAGGCTTAGCTTCTGTGATTATTGGAGAAGTAATTTTTAGCAGTCGAAGAATTATTTTAGCTACTATAAGTGTTATTGGTGGTTCATTGCTATATCGTTTAGCAATTACTACAGCATTAAGATTAGGTTTTGCACCTACAGATTTGAAAATTGTTACGGCTGTTTTAGTAATTACTGCTTTATCAGCTCCAACTATAAAAGAAGATTTTAAACTTAATTTTTTATCGAAAGGTACATCATGATTTTAGGAGGTGAGCTGAAATTTTAAAAGTAAACGGGATTCGTAAAATTTTTAATCGTGGTACGGTTAACGAAAATGTGGCTTTAAAAGGTGTAGATTTAGAATTAAGAACCGGTGATTTTGTAACTATTATCGGTAGTAATGGTGCAGGAAAGTCTACCCTTTTAAATTCGATTGCAGGTAGCTTTAGAATAGATGCAGGAAATATTCAAGTAGATGATAAAGATGTAACAAATATGCCAGATTATAAGAGAGCTGGTTTAATAGGTCGTGTCTTTCAAGACCCTTTACAAGGTACTGCAGCGACTATGTCTATTGAAGAGAATTTAGCTATGGCAGCAGCTAGAGGCAAAAAGCGCGGATTGGGGATCGGAGTAAATAAAGAAAGAAGAGACGAGTTTAAAGAATATTTGAGTCTATTAGGATTAGGTCTTGAGGATAGATTGACAGATAAGGTTGGATTATTATCTGGAGGGCAGCGTCAATCTTTAACTTTATTAATGGCTACTATTGCTAAACCAAAGGTTTTATTATTAGATGAACATACAGCTGCTTTAGATCCTAAGACTGCTCAACAAGTAATTGATTTGACTAAAAGTATAGTAGTTAAGCATAGTTTAACTGTATTAATGGTAACTCATGATTTAAATCAAGCATTAAATTTAGGTAATAGAACTATTATGATGGATAATGGGGAAATAGTATTGGATATTAAGAATCCAGAAAGAAAACATTTAACAGTAGATGATTTATTAGATAAATTTGCTCAAGCTAAAGGTGAGGAATTGATGAATGATCGAATTTTATTAGCACAATAATTTTATAAATGAAAGGAATTAAGGGGAGACTAATAGAGTCTCTCTTCTTTATTAGAAGAAAGCAAAGGTTAATTTAACAAGATATTAATTGACAACTAATATTGGATATGTTAACATAATATTGTATTTTAAAATGAATATTTAGTAACATCAAGAGTGGTGGAGGGACAGGCCCTAGGAAACCCGGCAACCAGCGCAGCAGTGCATGGTGCTAATTCCTGCAAGAGTATCTTGAGAGATGTAGTAATGTTTTTTAAATATCTCTCCAATAAGGAGAGAATTTTTTATTTATAATGAATCCATTTAAATTAAGAGGTGATATAATGTCCAATAATCATTATTTATTTACATCAGAATCAGTAACTGAGGGACATCCTGATAAAGTTGCTGATCAAATTTCTGATGCAGTTTTAGATGCTATTTTTAGTCAAGATCCTCAGGCTCGAGTTGCTTGTGAGACATTAGTAACTACTGGTATGGTTTTGATTTCTGGAGAAATATCAACAGATTGTTATGTTGATATTCCCAAAGTTGCTCGTAAAAAAGTGAAGGAGATTGGTTATACTAATGCTAAGTATGGATTTGATGCGGGTACATGTGCTATTTTGACTTCTATTGATGAGCAGTCACCTGATATTGCTATGGGAGTAGATGAGGCTTTAGAAGCAAAAGAAGGGCTAGCTGAAGAAGAGGAGGAATTAGGAGCTGGAGATCAAGGGTTAATGTTTGGTTATGCTAGTAATGAAACTGAAGAATTAATGCCATTACCGATTACTCTAGCTCACAAACTAGCTAGAAAATTAGCAGAGGTAAGAAAAGAAGAAGTTTTGCCTTACTTACGTCCGGATGGAAAGACTCAGGTTACTATTGAGTATGAAGGAGACAAGCCAGTAAGAGTAGATACTGTGGTAGTCTCTACTCAACATAAAGCTGATGTCTCATTAGAACAGATTGAAAGGGATATTATTTCTAAGGTTGTTAAGCCGATTATCTCTAAAGATATGTTAGATAGTGAGACTAAATATTTAGTAAATCCAACCGGACGTTTCGTAATTGGTGGGCCTAAAGGAGATGTAGGCTTAACTGGAAGAAAGATTATTGTTGATACATATGGAGGAACAGCTCGTCATGGTGGTGGAGCGTTTTCTGGTAAGGATCCAACGAAGGTAGATAGATCAGCGGCTTATGCCTCTCGCTATGTAGCTAAAAATGTGGTAGCAGCTGGTTTAGCTGATAAATGTGAGGTGCAGTTGGCTTATGCTATTGGAGTTGCATCTCCAGTTTCTGTTATGGTAGATACATTTGGCACATCTAAAGTTGATGAGGAAGTTGTTGAAGATCTAATTCAAAAACATTTTGATTTACGTCCAGCTCAGATTATTAAAGAGTTAGAATTGAGACAACCTATATATCAAGATGTAGCTGCTTACGGTCATTTTGGACGTAATGATTTAGATTTGCCATGGGAAAGAACAGATAAAGCAGATATTTTAAAAAAAGAAGCAGGATTGTAGAAGATAATGAATAATGATTTAAATAGAAAAAAGTTTAGATTTTTATAACATAAAGCTAGGCACTTATTGTGTCTAGCTTTTTAACATATCAAATCAATAGATAAATGAGCTTTTGGATAAATATAACTAATGGTCTCTTTGCATCTTTTTAAAGGAATATTGGGTTAGGTCTTGAATAATAATAGTTGTAAGAATTAAGCAGTTTAGGAGAAGGTGGCAAAAAAAGATGGAGTGTAAGTATGCAAAAGTAGTTGTAGACTTACCGGTTAGTGAAGTAGATAAGCCTTTTACTTATGCGATTCCAGTGGAGTTAAGAAAAGAAATTGAGATTGGTTATGAAGTTAAAGTTCCATTTGGGAATCGAAGTTTAACCGGTTATGTAGTTGGATTAATGGATAAAATAGAGACTGATATAAAGAATATAAAAGAGATAATAAAGTTAACAAGTTATTTATCGCTTTTTAACGAAGAAATTTTGAAGTTAGCTGAGTGGATGGCAAATTATTATCAGTCCCATTTAATTACTGCTTTAAAATGTGTTATTCCTTCAGGACAAAGAAAGAAGAAAGAAAAGAGAATAGTTAAGCTGAAATATTCTTTGCCTAAAATGAAAGAGAAATTAGCGGAAATGAGTAGTAGGGCCTATAAACAGAAAGAAGTTTTGCAATATTTAATGGAAAATCAAGGGGGGCATTTAAGAACGAGTACTCTAGCTAAGGCAGTTAATACTACTTCCGGAACCATAAGACGTCTATATGAGAAGGGATTAATTAGATATGAAGAAGTAGACGTTAGAAGAAATCCTTATTCAGAAGTTGATTTTGATTCTACTAATCCTTTAACCTTAAATCAAGAACAACGAAAGGCTTTAAATAAAGCAGAAAAATTACTTAATCAATCTGAAGCTAGTACTATGTTATTAAAAGGTGTAACTGGAAGTGGAAAGACAGAAGTATATTTACAAGCAATATCTAAAGTATTAGATGAAGGAGAAGAAGCTATTGTATTAATTCCAGAAATTTCTTTAACTCCTCAGACGGTTGAGAGGTTTAAAGGAAGATTTGGAAGACAAGTTGCTATCTATCATAGTCGGCTTTCAAATGGAGAAAGATATGATGAATGGCTGAGAATGAAAAAGGGGAAAGCTAAAGTAGTAGTAGGAGCTAGGTCTGCTGTTTTTGCTCCTTTTAATAATTTAGGGTTAATAATTATTGATGAAGAACATGAAACTTCATATAAACAGAGTTCTCATCCTAAATATCAAACTAGAGATGTAGCTACTAAAAGGGCAGAATTAAATGAAGCAATGGTTATTCTAGGAACTGCAACGCCAGCATTAGAAACATATTATCGAGTTCAAGAAGGTGAGCACGAATTTGCTAATTTAAGTAAGCGAATAGATGATAAACCTTTACCTCCAGTTGAAGTAATAGATATGCGAGAAGAGTTAAAGGCTGATAATAGAAGCATGTTTAGTAAGCCATTAGCAACTGCTATTGAAGACAGGTTAGCTAAAAATGAACAAATAATACTATTTTTAAATAGACGAGGATTTTCAACATTTGTTCTCTGTCGAGAATGTGGTTTTGTATTAGAATGTCCTAATTGTGATGTTTCTCTAACATATCATGCTGATCAAGTATCATTGCGTTGTCATTATTGTGATCATCGGAAGAAAGTTCCTGATATATGTCCTCAATGTCAGAGTCGGTACATAAAATATTTTGGTGTAGGAACTCAGAAAGTAGAAGAGGCAGCAAAAGATGAATTTCCCACTGCTCGTATTTTACGCATGGATGTTGACACTACTACTCGGAAAGGTTCCCATCAAGCAATTATAGATGAATTTAAAAATCAAGATGCGGATATTCTATTGGGAACTCAGATGATTGCTAAAGGACATGATTTTGTTAATGTAACCTTAGTAGGAGTGATTACTGCGGATATCACTTTGAATTTTCCAGATTTTAGAGCTGCTGAGCATACATTTCAATTACTGACACAGGTGGCAGGTAGAACAGGAAGAGGAGAGGTTACAGGAGAAGTAATTATTCAGACATATAATTCTGATCATTACAGTATTCAATTGGCTAAAGAGCATAATTATGAAGCATTTTATGATTTAGAGATTAATTTTAGAGAAAAGTTAAATTATCCTCCTTTTTCTAATTTAATTAATCTAACTATTAAAGGTGAAGATGAAGTAGAAGTTGGTAGAATAGCTAATAAATTAGGGGCTATTTTAAATCAACAGGTTGAAGAAGAAGAGTTGAAAGCAGAAGTATGGGGACCAGTCCCGGCTCCTTTAGCTAAATTGAGAGGTAATTATAGGTGGCAAATTATTTTAAAAAGTGATAATCTTGATCAAATTAGAAGGTTAAATGAAAGTGGTCTAGAAATATTAGATAATAGTAATAATTTAGGAAGTGTGACGATTGCTGTTGATGTTGATCCTATAGAAATGTTATAATAATATAACAAAAAAATATAATTTAGGTGTAGCTTATGAGGGAGGAATAAGAATGGCAGTCTTACCTATTAGAGAAATTGGAGATCCAGTATTAAGGACTAAAACCAAGTCTGTTGAGAAGGTTACTGATAAAACTAGAAAATTACTTAAAGATATGGCTGATACTATGCATGATGCAGATGGTGTTGGTTTAGCAGCACCTCAAATCGGTGTTTCCAAAAAGATTTTTGTGGTTGATATAGGTGAGGGTTTAATTAAATTAATTAATCCTGAGCTTATGGAAAGCTCAGGTCAAGAGATTGATGAGGAAGGATGCTTAAGTATTCCAGGAGAGTCTGGAAAGGTGAGCAGGGCTAAGAAAGTAGTTATTAAAGGTTTAAATCAAGCTGGGAAAGAAGTAGAAATCGAGGCTGAGGGTTTATTGGCTAGAGCTTTGCAGCATGAACTTGACCATTTAGATGGTGTATTATTTGTAGATAAAGTAGAATAGTTGTGGTATTCTAAAAGGAGGATTTATTTTATGGATCTTATATTTATGGGGACTCCTGATTTCTCGGTGCCAACTTTAGAGAAGTTGATTAAGACTGAGTTTATTAATGTAATAGGAGTTGTGACCCAACCAGATCGTCCTCGTGGGAGAGGACAGAAGTTAAAGCCTTCACCGGTAAAAGCGAAGGCGTTAGAGTTTGATTTACCTGTAATACAGCCAGAAGATATAAATGGTGATGAAGCTATTAATCAATTAAAAGAATTAAACCCAGATACCATAATCGTAATAGCTTATGGACAAATTTTATCTAAGGAGATTTTAGAATTACCGGAATTCGGATGTATTAATGTTCATGCATCTTTACTACCTGAATACCGAGGATCCGGACCATTACATCGAGTAATTATTAATGGAGAAGAAAAGACTGGGGTTACTACAATGTATATGGGTGAAGGCTTGGACACAGGTGATATTATTTTAAAAGAAGAAATTGGAATTGCAAAAAAGGAGACTGTAGGAAGTTTACATGATAAATTAGCAGGTTTAGGAGCAGATGTTTTAATAGAAACATTAGAATTAATTAAGTCAAATAAAGCACCTAGGACACCTCAAGATGATCGCAAAGCTAGTTATGCTCAAAAAATCACAAAAGATGAAGGATTGATTGATTGGACTGCTAGTGCTAAAGAGATAAGAAATTTAATTCGAGGGATGAATCCTTGGCCAGGGGCATATACTTATCATAAAGGGAAGCGATTAAAGATTTGGAATAGTAAAATCTATGATTCTAAAACTAAACCCTCAGTAATTCCAGGAACAGTTGTTGATATAAAAGCTGAAAAAGGATTCATAATACAGAGCGGAGAAGGACAGTTGTTAATGATTGAAGTGCAGCCGGAGAATAAACAACGGATGTCAGCTAATGATTATTTAAGAGGTTATAATTTAGAAGAAGGAACTGTGCTAACAACTGATCCAAGTTTAAGTGGGGAGTATAATGTCACTGACTAATCGTAATAAAGACGGAAAATTATTTCTAGGATTACTAGGGACAATATTACTGATAGTAGGGGTTATTTTAGGTGGGATTTGGTATCTAAATTTAGTAGGAATCAATAGCATTGGTCAAGGTATATTATTAATTACGGCTTTATTAATCAGTATATTTGCTTTAATCGTTTTACTAGGTGTTTTAGGAATTATTATTACTTTAAAAAGAGAGAAACCAATCTCAATACTTTATGGACCGACTAGAATAGTAATTTCATACTTATTTCCATTAATTATTTATTTAGGTAAATTTATGGGGTTTGATAAGTTAGAGATACAGAATTCTTTTATTCAAGTTAGTAATCGGTTAGTTAAACCAGAAAGGTTGAATATAAAACCGGATAAAGTATTGATGTTACTTCCACATTGTATTCAAAAGGCTACTTGTAAATATAAGGTTACTCATGATTTAGATAATTGCCGACGATGTGGTCAATGTCAGATAGAAGATATATTAGAATTAAGGGATAATTATGGGATTAATATAGCGATTGCTACAGGTGGCACTTTAGCTAGAAAGTTAGTAAAAGAGTTAAGGCCTAAAGCTATTCTAGCAGTGGCTTGTGAACGCGATTTAGCCAGTGGAATTCAAGATGTTTATCCAATGCCAGTAGTAGGAGTAGTAAATATTCGTCCTGAAGGCCCATGTGTTAATACTTTAGTTGATTTAAATAAGTTAGAAGAGACTATTAATAAAATCTTGTAAAGGAGGGGTAATTATGTTTTTTCCTTTTTATGACCCTACTATGATTATTGTAATTCCATTTGTTTTATTTACTTTTTATGCGCAGTTTAAAGTTAAGTCTACTTTTAATAAGTATTTGGATGTATCTGCTAACAAAGGATATACCGGTGCTGAAATATCTAAAGATATTTTAAAACGTAAAGGACTTGAAGATGTAAGAGTTGAACAGACTAGTGGAAAATTAAATGATCATTATGATCCAAAATCAAAGACGGTTCGTTTATCATCAGAAGTATATCAAGGTAGGTCAATAGCTTCTTTAGGAGTTGCGGCACACGAAACTGGTCATGCTATTCAGCATGCTGTAGCTTATACACCGTTAACGATTAGGCATAGCTTATTTCCAGCAGCAAATTTTGGTTCACAATTAGGTCTTCCTATAGCTGTATTTGGTTTTATCTTTTTTAAGTCGGCACTTTTAGTAAAATTAGGTATAATTCTTTTTGGAGCGGCTGTTTTATTTCAAATAGTAACTTTACCAGTAGAATTTAATGCTAGTTCTAGAGCTATTAGATTATTAAAAACCGGTGGATATTTAGCATCTGATGAATTAAAGCCGACTAAGAAAGTTTTGAAGGCAGCAGCTTTAACATATGTAGCAGCTGCGTTAGTCTCTGTTGCCCATCTATTAAGATTAATTATGATGGCCGGCATGCTGGATGATGATTAATATGTTATACTTATTAATGCTTTTTCTAATTATATTTTTATTGCCATCACTTTTGCTTCCGTTCGCTTTTTTGTTATTATTAATGATTCTATTTATTCCTTATAAATTTACATTCGATTCACTAATTACTTTGTTCACGGCTCCTCAGCAGATTATTAAGATTGCTTTTAATCCAGCATTAAGAAGAAATCATGCATTAGAACACGCTACTATTAATGTAATTGAAGAATTATATGGAGAACAAAAGTTAGCAGGAGAAGCAAAAGATAATGGGTTTTACATTAAAGGGATAATTAAACCAGATCTATTAAGAGAGGCAGCCGAGGAAGGACTTCGAAGACTAAAGAATGGAGAAAATAATTTAGTTATTCATAGAAAGTGTGGTACTAGTTTAGCTGTTGCGAATATATTATCATCAATTATTTTTCTTTTTTTATTATTTAAAACTGGTAATTTTACTGTCATTTATGTGTTAATAGCTATTGTGTTGGCTAATTTATTAGGGCCAATAGTAGGTGAGCTTGTCCAGAAATCACTTACAACTTCGGCTAATGTTGAAGGTATGGTAATTGAAGGAGTCTATAATAAGAATAGTTCTAACAACTTTTTAGGATTTAAAGTAGTAAATCAACCTCGAAAGCTATTTGTTAAAACTGACCAGCTAAAGGTATATTGATTGGAGGCTAAAAACTAGTGCAGAAGAATGCCCGTCAAGTTGCTATAGAATCTGTCTATCGAGTTAATGAAGAAGATGGATATTCTAATTTAACATTAAATCATTTATTACAGAAATATGATGTAACATCTAGAGATAGGGCTTTGGCTACAGAGTTAGTTTATGGTAGCTTAAGAATGCGTAATAATTTAGATTGGGTCTTAAATCAATTTGCAAACCGTAAAGTAAAGAAGATGGATGGCTGGACTAGAAATATATTAAGACTAGGATTGTATCAAATACGTTTTTTAAATGGGATTCCTGGACCTGTAGCTTGTAATGAAACAGTTGAATTGGCTAAAGAGTATCAGCATAGAGGTGCAGCTAAATTTGTTAATGGTGTTTTAAGAAATATTTTAAGAAATTTAGATTCTATAGAATTTCCAGATTTAAAGGATGACCCAGTACAGCATATTAGATTTAAGTATTCTTTTCCTCAATGGATGGTTGAAACTTGGGTTAAAGAGTATGGAATTCAAAAAACTATAGATATTTGTAATGCTTTTAATCAAGTTCCTGAAAAAATCATTAGAAAAAACTCTTTAAAGATTAGTAGCAAAGAGTTACAGAATAAGTTAATTAATAACGGATTAGAAATAGAAGAAATTAAAGATATACCTCAAGCATTTAGAGTCAGTAATTATTCTAGGTTATCTAAATTAGATAGTTTTAAAGCAGGAGAGTTTTATATTCAAGGTTTATATTCTATTCTAGTTGGTCATATTTTAAAGCCTCAACTAGGAGAACGAGTTTTAGATTTATGTAGTGCACCTGGAGGAAAGACGACTCATCTAGCTGAATTAATGAATAATCAAGGAGAGATAGTGGCTAATGAGTTACATTTAAATAAAATTGATTTAATTAAAGAGAATTGCAAACGATTAGGGATTCAGATAGTTACTACTCAAGTTCAGGATGGTCGAGAGGTGGAATTTAATCAATCGTTTGATCGGATATTGGTTGATGCTCCTTGTTCCGGTTTAGGGATAATTAGTAAGAAGCCAGAGATTAAATGGAAGAAGAAACCACAAGATATTCATACTTTAAGTCAATTACAATTAGAATTACTAATTAACGGTAGTAAGTTTTTAAAGAAGGGTGGAGAACTAGTTTATAGTACTTGTACTATTGCTGCTAAAGAGAATATAGAGGTGTTAAATAGATTCTTAGCTAAGAATTCAGATTTTAATTTAGTTGATTTAACTTCTCAAGCTAATGATTTCGGAATTCCTTCTAAATTTATTAAGGAAGGAAGTATTCAGTTATTACCAACGTGGAAAGAGAATGAAGGTTTCTTTATTGCTAAATTAAAAAGAAATTTTTAATTAATTAGTATATCGTGAAGATAATAATGTAATAATAATTATTAAGTGATAAAATATTATTTAATCAGAAAGGGAGATATGATGGTCGATAAAGTTGATCTCTCCTCTTTGAATTTTCAGGGATTAGAAGAATTTATGGCTAATATAGGAGAGGCTGAATTTAGAGCTAAACAGATTGCTAATTGGATTTATAAACAAGGTATTACTGACTTTAATCAAATGACTAATTTAAGCAAAGGGTTACAAAATAAATTGAAGAAAGTAGCTTATATTAGTCAACTTCAAGAAATAACAAAGTCTAAATCAAAAGATGGAACCATTAAATATTTATTTGAATTAATAGATGGAAAGAGAATAGAAACAGTTTTAATGCCTTATAGGGATGGTAGAAATAGTGTCTGTGTTTCAACTCAAGTTGGTTGTGGCATGGGGTGCAATTTTTGTGCTACAGGCTTACAAGGGTTAGAGCGCAATTTAACTACTGGAGAAATAGTCGGTCAGGTATTAAAAGTACAGAAACTAATTAGTGGTGAAGAATTTGGTGAACCTGCAGTGACTAATATTGTATTTATGGGTATGGGAGAACCTTTGGCTAATTATAATAATTTATTAAAGGCTATTGAAATTTTAAATGGAAATAAAGGTTTAAATATTGGTATGAGAAAGATTACTCTTTCTACTTGTGGTTTAGTACCACAAATCAAAAAATTAGCTAAAGAAGAATTACAATTAGTGCTAGCGATTTCTTTACATGCAGCGACTGATAATTTAAGAGATGAAATGATGCCAGTTAATAAACGTTATCCAATTAATGAATTAATGACTGCTTGTGAATATTATATAAAAAGGACTAATAGACGGATTACTTTCGAATATGCTTTAGTAGATGGTGTTAATAATCGGGTACAAGATGCTAAAGAATTAGCTAAGTTATTATCTGGATTTCTCTGTCATGTTAATTTGATTCCTGTTAATCCAGTTGGAGAATTAGATTTGACGCGTCCAGATAGAGAGGATATTAATAATTTTAAAGAGATATTATCTAAAAATGGTATTCAAGCTACGGTTCGTTTGGAGCGTGGCAGTGATATAGAAGCAGCATGTGGCCAACTAAGGTCTAAGCATAAAAGTTCAGATTAAGTTTGAGGTTAAGTGAGGTGATTCCATGGAATTGGGATTGAGTTCTGATTGTGGTAAAGTTAGAGATATAAATGAAGATAGTTATTTACAATTAGATAATTCAAAGTATAAAATATTTGCTGTGGCAGATGGTATGGGTGGTCATAATGCTGGAGAGCTCGCTAGTTCTATAGCGATTGATGTTTTAAAGGATTATAATTTTGATTTAGAGAATATGTCTATAAGTCTTACTGAAGCTATTCAATTTATTAATAAGAAGATTTTAAATAAGGCCAGAAGTAATGTTAAGTATGAAGGAATGGGGACTACATTGACGACAGCTATCTTAGTTGATGATCAACTCTATATTGGTCATGTAGGTGATAGTCGGATATATTTATTAAGAGATGGAGAGTTTAAACAGTTAACTGAAGATCATTCATTAGTAAATCAATTAGTAAAAGCTAAAGAAATAACTTCTAATGAGGCACGTAATCATCCTCAGAGTCATATATTACTACAGGCTTTAGGGACTGAGGAAAGAATAGATATAGATATAATTGAAATGCAAATGGAATCTAATGATTTAATTTTATTATGTACTGATGGATTAAATTCTGTTCTTAAGGATGATATAATTAAAAAAGTTTTATTAGATAACCAATCTTTACAGGAGAAGGCAGATAGGTTGATTCAGATGGCTAATAAAGCTGGTGGACAGGATAATATAACTGTTAATTTGTTTACTCGTTAGAAGTTTAGATAAATCATAGAGGTGACTTTAATGATTGGGGAATGTTTAAATAATCGTTATCAAATTGAAAAGAAGATCGGAGAAGGTGGAATGGCCTTAGTCTATGAAGCTAAGGATAAACTGTTAAATCGTCAAGTAGCAGTTAAGGTTTTACGAGGACAATTTTCAAATGATAAAGAATTTGTGGAGCGGTTTAAACGAGAGGCTCAAGCTGTAGCAAGTTTTTCTCATCATAATATTGTTAATATTTTTGATATCGGTAAAGATAATGACACTCATTATATTGTGATGGAGAATGTTCAAGGTGAGACTTTAAAGAAGAAGATTGAAAAGGAAGGAAAACTAAAGGTTTCTATAGCTTTAGAGATTACTGAACAGATTTGTGAAGCATTAGTAGTTGCTCATCGTAATCAGATTGTACATTGTGATATTAAACCAGGCAATATTTTATTAACTCCGGAAAGAAGAGCAAAATTAACTGATTTTGGAATTGCTAGGGCATTAACTTCTGCTACTTTAAAACAGACACAGACTGTAATCGGTTCTGCTAATTATTTTGCTCCTGAACAAGCTAAGGGAGATAAGGTTGATGAACGAACTGATATCTATTCATTAGGAATAGTTTTATATGAAATGGTTACAGGGGAAGTGCCTTTTGAAGGTGAATCTCCAGTATCAGTAGCATTGAAACATATTAAAAATAAGCCCAAACTACCTAGAGAGATTAATTCAGATATACCTTTAAAAGTAGAGGAAATCATCTTAAAAGCACTTAATAAAAGAGCAGAAAAACGTTATAATAGTATAAAAAAGATGTTAGAAGAAGTTCAAAAAGTGATTCAAAGCACGATTGAATCAAAAGAAAGGTCAAAATCAGAAAAAGAAGTAGATTTAACAGAAAAGACTATAGTAATGCATAAAGATGAATATCCATCTATCGCTAATAATGAAGAGGATTCAACAGAATTATCATCGGATGAAGGCTTAACAAAAGAGTCGGAGGAAAGTTCAACTGAGGAGCTAGTAATAGAATCAAAAGAAAAGTTTGGAAATAACGAATCAATTCAGGCAAAGAATAATAAAGAAACGAAGAGTTTCTTTCAAAGAAATCGTCGTTTAATAATTGGGGCGTTAGTCTTTATTTTTATGCTAGGGAGCTTAACTTGGGGATATTATCAGGTGGTTGACTTTTTAAGAGTACCAGTAGTTGAGGTACCAGATGTGGTTGGCAAAAATATGAATACTGCTAAGCAACAATTATTAGAAAAAAGGTTGGAGTTAGAAGTTCATGGTAAAAATTACAATAATCAAATTCCTAAAGATCATATTATTTCTCAATACCCTAAGGCTGGTAAAGAAGTAAAAGAAGGTAGAAAAATCAATTTGGTTATTAGTAAAGGAGCAAAGCTTACTAAAGTACCAAAAGTTATTGGGCAGCCTTTAAGGGAAGTAAAGGTTGCTTTAGATGAGGCAGATTTAAAAGTAGGAGAGGTTACTTCTGTCTTTAATGACCAGATTAAGAAAGGGTTAGTCATTAGTCAAAATCCTGAACCTAGAGAAGAAGTGAAGATCAACTCTACAATTGAATTAATTATTAGTAAAGGGAAAGAAGCAAAACTGGTAAATGTTCCGAATTTAATTGGTTTAAATGAAGAGAATGCTAAACAAAGATTAAGAGAATTAGACTTAATTATTGGAGAAACTAAATATAAAGAGAGTTTAAATTACTTTGAAGGACAGGTAATGAGTCAAGAACCGAAACCAAGTACAGAACTAACAGCTGGTTCTCAGGTTAATTTAGTAATTAGTAGTGGAATCAGAAATGTTTATGATTCTGAAATTCATCAGTTTAGAGTAAGAGTTAATATTAATCCAGGGGAAGAAGATCAACAAGTAAAGATAACTGTGAAAGATGATAATGGTAGACGAATTATTTATAATAAATTACATCACCCAGGTGATTTAGTCAATAGGAAAGTTATCAGTGTTGGATCAACAGTAGTTCAAGTCTATATCAATAATTCATTAATAAGAGAACAAAGGTTATAATGGGGGAGGCATAATGAGAGAAGGCAGAATAATTAAAGCATATTCAGGTTATTATTATGTATTAGCTTTTGATGATGAAGAGTTATATGAAACTTCATTAAGGGGTAGGTTTAAAAAGAAAGGTATAGATTTTTATGTAGGTGATATAGTTAAATTCACTGTTGTAAATCAACAGGTAGGGGTAATTGAAGAATTATGCCCTCGGTCTATTTCTTTAAAACGTCCGGCAGTGGCTAATGTGGAACAAATGGTATTGGTTTTTGCTGGACAAGATCCGGAGTTAAATTGTAAATTAGTAGATCGATTTCTAATTTTAGCAGAAGCTTATGATTTAGATGTTTTAATCTGTTTAAACAAGATAGATTTAATTGGATTAGAAGAAGCGAAAAAGTTAATGAATAAATATGAAAAAATAAGTTATTCAATAGTCTATACTGATATAAAGCTTAAAAAAGGAATAAAGGATTTAAAGAAGGGATTGGCAAATAGAATTTCTGTCTTTGCTGGTCCCTCTGGAGTAGGTAAGTCTAGTCTGCTCAACCTATTAAATCCCGAAGCTGACTTGACTACTGGTGAGGTTAGTCAAAAAATTAAAAGAGGTAAACATACTACTCGTCATGTAGAATTAATTCCACTAGATAATGGTGGGTTAGTTGCTGATACTCCTGGATTTACTGCTTTAAATATTGATTTTATTGCTCCACGACAGTTAGGTTATTTATTTAAAGAGATGAGAGAATATATTCCAGACTGTAAATTTAATAATTGTTTACACTTACATGAGCCTAAATGTAGAGTAAAAGAAGCTGTAGATAATGAAAATATATATGAATCTAGATATAATAACTATTTAAGCTTTTTGTCTGAAATTGAAGGAGGTAATTAATTATGATCAAGATTGCACCATCTATACTATCAGCTGACTTTAGCAATTTAGCAGTTGAAGTAGATAAGGTTAGTAATGCAGAATTTTTACATATTGATGTGATGGATGGACACTTTGTCCCAAATATCACTATGGGTCCTTTAGTAGTAGAAGCTATTCAAAATAAGACAGATAATTTCTTAGATGTTCATTTGATGATTGAAGATCCTGATAATTATATATCAGATTTTGCTGATGCTGGTGCTCAATTAATTACAGTTCACACTGAAGCCTGTCCTCATTTACATCGAACTGTCCAGAATATTAAAGAACAAAAGGTTAAAGCAGGAGTAGCATTAAATCCAGCTACACCTTTAACAGTGTTAGAGAATATATTACCAGATATTGATTTAGTATTATTAATGACAGTTAATCCAGGCTTTGGAGGACAGAAATTTATAGATACTATATTATTTAAGATTGAAAAATTAAGAAATAGAATTGAAGAAGAGGGATTAGATATTGATATTCAAGTTGATGGTGGAATCAAACCGCATAATATAAGTAAGGTAGTTGAGGCTGGAGCTAATGTAATAGTAGCAGGTTCAGCTGTCTTTGGCGCTGAAGATCCTGGACAAGCAGTTAAAGATTTAAAGGAAGCATGTATGGGTTAATACTTGCAATAAAAAGAAGGATTTATATTTTTGTTGTAGAATATCTAATTATAGTGTTTAATAAGTTATAATTTATAAAGATTAATTTAAAAAAGAATAAATTAACTTCGGGATTAGGTGAAATTCCTAACCGGCGGTGATATCTCTCTTGCGAGGTTTAGCCCGCTAGCTGTTAAGATTAACAGTTGATTTGGTAAGAATCCAAAGCCGACAGTAAAGTCTGGAAGAGAGAAGTAGATTATCTATAGGTTATTTATGCCTATAGATTTGATTAAGCTATTAAATCCCGAAATTACTTCGGGATTTTTTTCGTTTATTATATAGGAAATGAGGTGTTTTATATGACTGACCAAGATTATATGAAATTAGCTTTAGAGTTAGCAAGTAAGGGTAGAGGAAAGACTAGTCCTAATCCTATGGTAGGAGCAGTAGTTGTTAAAGATGGAGAAATAGTAGGTAAAGGCTATCATCAAGCTGCTGGCAAAGCACATGCCGAAGTTAATGCTTTAGCAGATGCAGGTAAGGCAGCTAAGGGAGCTACTGTTTATGTTACTTTAGAGCCTTGCTCTCATTATGGAAAAACTCCTCCGTGTACTAAAGCTTTGATTGAAGCAGGAGTGAATAAAGTAGTAGCTGCTATTAAAGATCCTAACCCATTGGTAGCCGGTAAAGGATTAAGGCAGTTAGCTGAGGCAGGGATAGAGGTAAGAAGTGGAGTCTTAGAAGAGGAAGCTAAAGAGTTAAATGAAGCTTTTATTAAATATATTACTACTGAACAACCATTTGTCATATTGAAAAATGCTATGACTTTAGATGGTAAGATTGCAACTAAAACTGGGGATGCTAAGTGGATTAGTGGACCTGAATCTCGCAAATATGTGCATAGATTACGGGATGAATTAGACGGTATTTTAGTTGGAATTGGAACAGTATTAGCTGATAATCCTAGATTAACAACTAGATTACCAGAGGAAAAAGGAACAGATCCTACTCGGATAGTTTTAGATAGTAAGTTAAGAATTCCTTTAGACTATAATTTAGTAACTCAAAAGTCAGAAGCTAAAACAATCGTAGCCACTACTAAAGAAGCTAATCGTCAAAAGATAGATAAGCTAGAAGAATTAGGAGTTGAAGTCTTAATTATATCGGCTGATTCACAGGGAAGAGTCGATCTTGAATCTTTATTAAAAGAATTAGGAAAGTTAGATATAGTTAGTTTATTAATAGAAGGAGGTAGCCAAATTAGTGAAGCATTCCTCTTTTCTAAATTAGTAAATAAAGTGCTGTACTTTGTCGCTCCTAAAATTATTGGAGGTCGAGATGCAATTAGTGTAGTAGGAGGTAGAGGAGTTAATAAGGTAGCAGATGGGATTATAATAAAGAATCGTAAAATTTCTACCATTGGTAATGATATTTTAATTAAGGGTTATCCTGAATATAGGGGGTGAGGTTTCATTGTTTACTGGAATTGTAGAAGAGTTAGGAGAAATAAACTCCATTAATCGTGGTAGTCAGTCAATAGAGTTAGAGATTAAAGCGAAAAATGTATTAAATGATGTTCAGCTAGGTGATAGTATAGCTACTAATGGGGTCTGTTTAACAGTAACTAGCTTTAATAAAAACAGATTTACAGTTGATGTTATGCCAGAAACTATGCGAAAATCAAGCTTAGGTGAATTAAAAGTGGGAGAAGCGGTTAATTTAGAAAGAGCTTTAAGTCTTAAAGATAGATTAGGTGGTCATTTGGTTTCTGGACATATAGATGGTACAGGTGAAATCAAGAAAAAACAAAGAGAAGATAATGCTATTTTATATAATATATCTTTACCTATAGATTTACGTCAATATGTAATTCCGAAGGGATCCATTGCTATTGATGGAATTAGTTTAACGATTGCTGAATTACTTGATCAGGAATTTGTTCTATCTTTGATTCCTCATACTGCTGAAATGACTACATTAGGGAAAAAAGATATAGGAGATATAGTTAATTTAGAAGTAGATTTAATAGGAAAATATATAGAAAGAATGTTAAGGTTTAATATGGAGGATTCTAATAATAAAAGTATTACTAATAATAATTCAAGAGTAGATTTGGATCTACTACAACAGAATGGATTTTTATAATTTATCTTAATAAAGGGAGTGACAGACTGATGGAATTTAAATTTAATGATATTGAAGAAGCCATAAAAGATATTAAAGAAGGAAAAATGGTACTTGTAGTTGATGATGAAGACAGGGAGAATGAAGGGGATTTGATTATAGCAGCAGAAAAAGCTACTCCAGAAGCTATTAATTTTATGGCTACTGAAGCTAGAGGTTTAATCTGCTTGCCGGTTATTGGTGAAAGATTAGATGAATTAGAATTACCTCAAATGGTTAATCATAATTCTGATGTTCATGAGACAGCTTTTACAGTTTCAATTGATCATAAGGAGACTACTACTGGAATTTCTGCTTATGAAAGATGTAAGACTGTTCGTGAAGTATTAAATTCTGATTCTAAACCAGAAGACTTTAATAGACCAGGTCATATTTTTCCATTGAGAGCTAAAGAAGGAGGAGTATTAAGAAGAGCTGGTCATACTGAAGCTGCCGTAGATTTAGCTAGATTAGCTGGATTGTATCCAGCTGGGGTTATCTGTGAAATCATGGATGATGATGGTACAATGGCTAGGGTACCAGAATTAATGGAATTTGCTGAGAAGTATGATTTGAAGATCATTACTATTGAAGATTTGATTAAGTATAGAGTTAAGAGAGATAAATTGGTTAAGAAAGTAGGAGAGGTTGATATGCCGACTAGATATGGAGACTTTATGGCTTATGGTTATGAAGTAATGAATAATGATGAAACCCATATGGCATTAGTTAAGGGTGATGTAATGCATAAAGAAGACATATTAGTTAGAGTACATTCAGAATGTTTAACTGGTGATGCTTTAGGATCGTTACGATGTGATTGTGGAGATCAATTAGGAGAAGCTTTAACTAGGATTGATGAAGAAGGCCAAGGTGTATTGCTTTACATGAGACAAGAAGGAAGAGGGATTGGCTTAGGTAATAAGTTGCGCGCTTATGAATTACAAGATGAAGGTAAAGATACAGTAGAAGCAAATGAATTACTAGGATTTGATGCGGATTTAAGAGATTACGGAATAGGTGCTCAAATTTTAGCTGATTTAGGGTTAAGTAGTATTAGATTAATGACTAATAATCCACGCAAGATAGTTGGATTAGAAGGATACGGTTTAGAGGTTAATGAAAGAGTATCATTAGAGATAGAACCTAACTCTAATAATCAAAAATATTTACAGACTAAGAAGGATAAGCTGGGACATATGTTAGTTAATGGAAAATAAAAAAAGATAATCAATTAAGAGAGGGGAATTAGTATGAATCAAGTTTTTGAAGGTAAGTTAGTTGGTAAAGGGCTCAAATTTGGAATTGTAATTGGCAGATTTAATGAATTTATTTCTAGTAAATTATTAAGCGGAGCTTTAGATGCTTTAAAGAGACATGATGTAGCTGAAGAGAATATAGATGTTGCTTGGGTACCTGGAGCTTTTGAGATTCCTTTAGTTGCAAAGAAGATGGCAAAGAGCCAAAAATATGATGCTGTTATCTGTTTAGGGGCAGTAATTAGAGGAGCTACTCCTCATTTCGATTATGTCTGTAATGAGGTATCAAAGGGGATTGGTAAAGTAGGATTGCAAGAAGAGATGCCGATAATGTTTGGAGTAATTACTACAGATACTATTGAACAAGCGATTGAAAGAGCTGGTACTAAGGCTGGCAATAAAGGTTGGGAAGCAGCCATGGGTGCATTAGAAATGGCTAACTTAATCTCTAATATTGAGGCATAAATGATTTGATCCCTAGAGTTTAAAATAAGCTTTAGGGATTTTTATTTATTCAATTAATATCTCCTCCTTTAGTAACATAATTAATATTTAAAGCATATATATAGAACAGTGATGGTTATTTATAGAGGAGGGAAGTAAGATGATTAAGACCTCAGAGTTAAGATCAAAAGAGGTTATTAATGTTAATGATGGACAACGATTAGGATTAATTAAAGATATAGAATTAGATTTAGCACAGGGTAAGATTGAAGCAATAATAGTACCAGGAGAGAAGAAAATTTTTAGTATATTCTCAGGGAAAGATGATTTAATTATTCAATGGGAGCAAATTGAAAGGATAGGTAAGGATGTAATCTTAGTTGATTTAGATGATTTTACTCTTCCAGATAGTAATTTTACTGAATAACTTCAGTTATTAACAGGAATTTTTATTAATTTCTTGAATTTTATTAAGTAGGTGATTAATTTAAGAAGGGAGGAAGCAAGTCTATGCAAAATAATTCAGAACTTAATGAAGCTATTAATTTTCATGGACATCTCTGTCCAGGATTAGTTATCGGTTTTAAAGCTGGTCAGATAGCTTTAAGTGAATTGAATGTAAATAGATCTGAAGATGAAGAGTTAGTAGCTATTGTAGAAACAGATGCTTGTAGTATAGATGCAATTCAGATATTAACTGGTTGTACTGCTGGTAAAGGGAATTTTTTGGTGAAAAATTATGGTAAACAGGTCTTTACTATAGGAAATCGTAAAACTGGACAAGCCGTTAGAGTAGCTTTAAAACCTGAAGTATTGGGAGCAATTGGAGAGATTGATAAAGAAACAAGAGCAGAAGAGTTATTTTCTGAGTCACCTGACCAGATATTTAAGGTCGAAAAGATAGATTTTAATTTTCCAGATATGGCTGAAATCAGAGATTCAGTAGAGTGTGAAATTTGTTCTGAGCCTGTTATGGAGACTAAGGCTAGATTAAAGAATGGGAAAGTGATTTGTATTCCTTGTTTTAAATCAGAATAATATTAGAAGAATGAATAGGTGGTATATAATGAGTAATAAATTAGTTAGATTTGGAATATCTATGAATAAAGATCTATTAGAAAAGTTTGATGAATTAATAGTTAAAAAAGGATATTCCAATAGATCAGAAGCGATCAGAGATTTAATTAGAAATAGGTTAGTTGAAAATGAGTGGGAAGATGAAGATAAGCAAGTAGCTGGTACCATTACTTTAATTTATGATCATCATGTTAAAGGATTAAGTGATGAGCTAAATGAATTGCAACATAATTATCATGATTTATTCTTATCTACTACTCATGTTCATCTAGATCATCATAATTGTTTAGAAGTATTAGTTGTTAAAGGAAAAGCAGGCGAGACTAGAGAAGTAGCTGAAAGATTGATAGGTACTAAAGGAGTAAAACATGGTAAATTAACTATTACTTCTACAGGTAAAGGCTTAGTCTAAGCTAGTGAGTGAGGACACGATTTAATCGTGTCCGTTTTTTATTAACAATTATTATTCAAAACTAGTAGCTAAACCTATTAGGATAAAAAGCAAAAAATATTAGATTGACATTTATTTATCTATTTGATATAATTATAGTCGGGGACAAGTTTGCTGTATGATTTATATATAAATATATGAATTTTGAAGGATAAAAATCTCCAATATTGGAGGTTTTTAAGTTATTTAATATGTCTTAAAATTAATAATATTCAGGCAAAATATTATAATAAAGAAGGAGGTACTTAAATGAATGAAACTTATCAATACCAACAGCAGTTAGAAGAGGCTGAAGATTATAAAATTAATAATCAAGAAAATTCTATTAAAGATATTACAAATAAAGTGGGAAAGAATAGTTTAAGGGATATTGTTATAAATATTATTCCGATTATAGGATTATTCATTATTTGGCATCTAATAGCTATTATAATTATTAAGAATAGAGGTGTTCCTTTTCCCACACCATTACAAACGTTAGTTAGATTTTATGAATTACTTAGAGGTGATGTTTACTTAAAACATACTATTTATGGACATTTATTAGATAGTTTAATTAGGTGGGGAACAGGATTTTCATTAGCAGCAGTTATAGGAATGAGTATAGGAGTTTTAATTGGTTGGTCAAAAATCTTTAGTAAATTAATTATGCCGATTGTTTACATTTTACAACCTATTCCTAGTTTAGCCTGGATTCCAGTAGCAATTTTATTATTTGGATTAGGAACTAAATCTACTATTCTCATTATCTTTTTAGCTTCAATATTTCCAATTATAATTAATATGGCAGCAGGTGTAAAAGGAGTAAGTAAGATGTATATACGAGCTGCTAAAATGATGGGAACAAATGATAGAACATTATTTTTAAAAGTTTTACTTCCAGCTGCAATCCCGCATCTTCTAAGTGGGTTTAGAATTGGTTTAGCTAATGGCTGGAGAGCACTAATAGCAGCTGAGATGATAGCGGCAACTGGCTCTGGAGTAGGTTACGCCATTTTTCAGGCCCGTTGGAACTTTGACTATGCATCTGCTTTTGTTAATATAATTGTAATCTGTATTATTGGTTTAACTATAGAAAGATTAATCTTTACTCCAATTGAAAAGGGTACTATTGAAAAGTGGGGAATGAAGAGAAAGGAGGATTAAGATGACACAACCTGTTACTATTAAGAATATTACCAAAGAATTTACTGATAAAGAGACGGAAAAGAATATTTTAGCATTAAATAATATTAACTTGGAGATTGAAAAGGGAGAGTTTGTATGTATAATAGGCGCTAGTGGTTGCGGTAAATCAACCTTATTAAATTTAATTGCTGGTTTTTTAGAACAGACTACTGGTCATATTTCTGTTGGCAATAATATAGTTAAAGAGCCAGGCCCTGATCGGGGAGTTGTTTTTCAAGAATATACTCTTTTTCCATGGTTAAATGTTATAAAGAATGTTACATTTGGATTAAATGAACTAGATTTAACAACAAATGAAAAAGAGGTAATAGGTAAGAAGTATCTATCGCTAGTGGGCCTTGAAAAATTTGCTCAAGCTTATCCCCATGAGTTATCTGGCGGGATGAAACAACGAGTAGCTATTGCTCGGGTATTGGCTATGGATTGTGAAATTTTATTAATGGATGAACCTTTTGGGGCACTTGATGCTCAAACTAGACAAATGTTACAACAAGAATTGTTAGAAATTTGGGGTCAAGAAAAGAAAACAGTAGTTTTTGTTACTCATAATGTAGATGAGGCAGTTTATTTGGCGGATAGGGTAGTTGTTCTTTCTTCTCATCCAGGACGTATTAAAGCAGATATTAAGATAAACTTGTCTCGACCAAGAGACCGATTATCCAATAAGGTAGCAGAGATTAAAAGAGAGTTGTTAGGTCATTTAATGGGTGACGATATGGGAGCATAGTATGTGAAAAAGAAAGGTGGATAAAAAATAATGAGTTCAAATATACGTAAGTTATTAATATTAATGTTAATGGGTGTATTATTATTAAGTGCAGGTTGTAGTTCTACTAATGAAACTAAAGGTGATTTAAAAAGTAAACCTAAAATTTCTTTTGCTTACCAAACTTCAGTTGCACATTCTTTGGCTATGATTGCTGATCATAAAGGTTTTTTTGCTAGTGAAGGTTTAGATGTGAATACTCAGGTTTTAAATAGTGGACCTGCCGTTAATGAAGCTATTGCATCTGGAAGTGTGCAGTTTGGAACAATGGGTGATACGCCAGCTTTAATGGCGGTAGCTGGGAATTTACCGGTTAAGATTTTATCTAGCGTTGGTGGAGGAGAGAATAGACAACGATTAATGGTTAAAAAGAATAGTAATATAGATTCAGTTAAAGATTTAGCAGGAAAAACAATAGGGATTAAGAAAGGAACAAGCTCCCATGGTGGTTTTTATCAATTAGCTAGTAAAGAAGGATTAGACCCAGATCAAGTTTCCATAATTGATATTAGACCTCCAGATATGGCAGATGCTTTAGCTACAGATCAAGCTGATGCGATTTTAATTTGGGAACCGACTCCTACGGTTATAGAGGCTAAGAACATAGGACGTGAATTAAGTACTTTAGCTGGTACAAATAATCAGTATCCAGTTTTTATATTAGCAAATACCGCTTATGCTCAAAAAAATAAAGAAGTAGTAATTAAAGTTTTAAAGTCGTTAAAAAAAGCAGCAAAGTTTCTTCAAAATAATCCGGATCAGGCAGCACAGGTAGTATCAAAAGTTACTGGATTATCTCCGGAATTGGCTAAAAAGTCTATGAATTATCATTATTTTAAAGTTGATTTTAATGAAGAAATAAAAGAAAGCCTAAATAATACGGCTGCTTTCTTATATGAATATGATAAGATTCAAAAAATACCTAAGTTAGAGAAAGTAATTGATGATTCTTATTTAAAGCAAATTAATATAAGTAAGTAGTTAGCATTAAACTGGTAGATTTACCTTAGAATAAATTTTTAATAAGTTGAATATGATAACTATAGAAAATTAGAAGGGAGATATAGTTATCATGGAGTATATACGGGTAATTTTTATGAAATTTTTATTAATAGAATTAATATCGATTGTATTAGTATCAGTTTTAGGGCCATTATCCATATATACAGGAATAATAGTAGGTATCTTCTTAACTGCTGCTAATTATATTATAGGTGATCTTTTGGTTTTACCTAATATTAGTGCAAGTGCTGACATACTTACTCAAGCATTAGTTACTGGGTTAAGTCTATGGGTAATGAGAGTTTTAATAGTTGGATTTGAAGTTTCAACTATTATGATCATAATAGTTAGTATATCTATTGCTGGTAGTGATTGGTTATTGCATAGATATATAGATAACGAAGAAGTAGAAGGGCGAGGAGACTGGCCAGATTAAAAGAACCTTGTAAGGGATGGTCCTTACAAGGTTCTTTTAAATTTATATATTGGGATATTGTCTGTTGGAACTGAAGTAGTTAGTTAATAATCCTGTTATGACTAAAATAAGAGCACCGATTAAGATAGGTTTTAAGATGAATATAAAGTTTTGCTTTGTATAAATTGCTATAAAGGCTGTTGCACCACCTGGAGGATGGGCTGTATTAGTAATTGACATAAAGACTATAGCCAGTGATACTCCTAGAGTAATTGATAACCAACTAAGACCGAGGGATTGATAGATAATAATCCCGGTTAATGCTGAAATTACATGTCCGCCAATTACATTTTTAGGCTGGGCCATAGGAACTTTACAGGCACCATAAATTAAGACTGCAGATGCTCCAAATGATGGTGCTAAAAGAGCTACGTCATGAGAAAAAGTTAAATAGGTAATAGCACCAATGCCTATGAAACTTCCTATAAAGGACCAGAATAATTCAGATAATTTTATATTAACTAGTAGATTCTTTAATTTATTAGTAAATTGGGATGTATAGCTTCTTTGATAATTATTTGCTGATAAAATTTTTCTAAGCATAATAGTCCTCCTTTCATAACTTGGTAATAAGAATATAATCTTTAGCAATAATTAACAATGATATTTATCATCTATTACCGAATTATTTGAAATAATTTAACAAAATATGATTATATTAGGATTTGATGTTGTTATATTATTCAGTATTTTAATTGAAGATAATGATAAGTCTTATATAAAGAGTTAAAGAATGGGTAAATATTGAGTAAAGTATGATTTTAAAAATAACTATTTTCAAGGAACTTTATTTTGAAAACTGGAATAATATAAATAACCTGATAAAATATTAAAAATAAATTAAGTAAGGAGGAAAATTAATGTTTAAACTATTAAAAGGTAGAAATTATTCTAATTTAAAATATTATATTATAGAAGAATTTGCTGAAACTGGGTTAGTTAAGCATTGTTTTTCGACTAGATTAGGAGGAGTAAGTAATCAAGATTTTATTAGTTTGAATTTAGGTCTTCATACTGGTGATGATAAAAATAATGTTTTAGAAAATCGCAAACGAATATGTAATGAATTAGGAGTAGATTATGAACAGATAGTAGCAGGCGAACAAGTCCATTCTGATGCAATTAAAATAGTAAATAGAGATGATATAGGAAAAGGAGCATTAGATTATAATGATTCAATTTCAGCTACTGATGCCTTAATTACTAATCAACCGGGAGTCACATTAACTTCTTACTATGCAGACTGTGTACCTATTATTATTTTAGACCCTAAACAACAAGTAGTGGCTTTAGCTCACGGAGGATGGAAGGGAACAATAAAAAAGATAGGTCAACAGACAGTTATGAAGATGCAAGAAGTGTTTGATTCTGACCCTGTCGATATCCTAGTTGGTATTGGTCCTTCTATTGGTCCTTGTTGTTATGAAGTAGATGAATATGTAATTAATCCTTTAAGGGAAACATTTGATGACTGGCAGGAGTTAATAGAAGAGGTAGGGGATGATAGATGGAAATTAAATTTATGGGAAACTAATTGTCTACAATTGCAGGAAATAGGAGTTTTAAGAAAGAATATAGTGGTTAGTGAAATATGTACTTCTTGTAATACAGATTTGCTTTATTCTTATCGGGCGGAAGATGGAACGACAGGCAGAATGGCAAGTTTAATTGAATTACGTTAATTAAATTAAAGCTGAGGTGTTGTTATGGGTAAAGAGAAGATTTTAGTTGTAGATGATGAAGAGAATATAGTTGAGCTAGTTAAGTTTAATTTAGAGAAAGAGGGTTATGAAGTGGTAGTAGCTTATGATGGACAAGCTGCTTTAGATAAAGTTAATCATGAAGAGATAAATTTATTAATTTTAGATTTAATGTTACCTAAATTAGGTGGTTTAGATGTTTGTAGAACGATTAGAAATAATCAAGAGATAAGTGAACTACCGATTATTATGTTAACGGCTAAGGAAAAAGAGGTAGATAGAGTTTTAGGTTTAGAATTAGGAGCTGATGACTATGTTACTAAGCCTTTTAGCCCCCGGGAATTAGTAGCTAGAGTGAAAGCTATTCTAAGAAGAGCTAATTTTGATAAGTTGGAGAAAGATGATGAACAGATTGAGGTTGGAGAAATTAAGATTGATTTAAATAAATATGAAATATTATTATCAGATAAAGAGGTTAACTTTACTCCTAAGGAATTTCAATTACTAAAGTTATTAGCTATTAGTTCTGGGAAGGTTTTGACTAGAAACTTTTTATTAAGAGAAATTTGGGGCTATAACTATGATGGAGACACTAGAACTGTAGATGTACATATTAGAAGAGTAAGACAAAAGTTGAAAGAGAATAGTGTAGAAGATTTGGAATATATTGAAACAGTTAGAGGAGTGGGATACCGATTTAAGGAGTTGGAATAAAAGATGTTTAAAAGTATAAGGTGGAGAGTTACAACTCTTTATTTAATATTAATTATAGCAGCATTATTAATGTTTAGTTTAACTTTAAAAGGATTTTTAGAAGACTATTTTATAACACAATTAGAAGATAATATACTTAAAGAGACCAGATTAGTTAGAAGTTTATTAAAGGATGAGATAGTTTCTAATAAAAGAGTCAAAAAGATAGATAGGTTAGTTGATGAGTATAGTAATGAAGCAGAGGCTAGAATCACAATTATTGGAAGTGAAGGTAAAGTATTAGGTGATTCCGAACAGGATCCACTTAAGATGGAAAATCATTTACAGCGACATGAAGTGCAGCAATCAATTAAGACAGGAGTAGGTAAATCTACTCGTTATAGTGAGACTTTAAAAATAAATATGAAATATTTAGCCCTTCCAGTTAAACATAGTGGTAATATAGTGGGGGTGGTTAGACTAGCCTTACCTTTAACTCAAGTTAAAGAAGCTTTAGCAGATATATTTTCACGAGTAATTAATGCTGGTTTAATAGCAATTATTATTTCATTAATTTTAGGTTTGAGTTTAACCAAAAGAATTACTAAACCAATTGAACGGATGACAGAGGTAGCTGGAGAGATGGCTCAAGGACATTTAGATCAAAGATTGATGGTTACTTCTGATGATGAGTTAGGAAGATTAAGTTATGTTTTTAATAATATGGCTGACAAATTAAAGAATAAAATCAATGAAATTTCTGATGAGAAGAATAAAATTGAAGCAGTTTTAAGTAGTATGGGAGATGGAGTAATAGCTGTAGATAATATAGGAAAAATAATTCTTTTCAACCCTTCTGCTGAAAATTTTTTTGAAGTTAAGGAAGAAGAGATCATAGGCAAGTATTCATTAGAAGTAACACGCAGTCATAAATTAGATCAAGTAGTTATGGAATCGCTAGAGAAGGGAGAAGAAGTTTCTGAAGAAATTGAAATCCTTTATCCAGAAGAGAGAATCATTAGAGTTAAAGCAACATCAATCAAAGATCAAGATGAACAGATACAAGGAGTAGTAGTTGTTTTGCGAGATATAACGGAGTTAAGACATTTAGAGCAAGTGAGAACTGAATTTGTAGGAAATGTGTCTCATGAACTTAGAACACCTTTAACTTCTATTAAAGGTTATGTTGAAACTTTATTAGCTAATGATAATCCTGATTCTGCGATTTATAAACGATTTTTGAATGTTGTAAAAGATGAAGCTGATAGATTAGAGCAATTAATAATTGATTTATTAGATTTATCCAAGATAGAGTCCGGAATTAGTGGTAAAGGCTATGAAGCGATTAATTTAAATCAAGTTATTGAAGATGTATTAACAATTGTAATGCCTAAAGTTTCTGATAAAGAACTGAATTTAAAAATAGATGTGCCGGCAGAATTAGCTATGATTTCTGGAGATGAAAGTCAAATTAAAAGATTATATATTAATTTAATTGATAATGCTGTTAAATATACTCCTAATTGTGGAGAAGTTAAGGTTAAAGTATATGAAGATGATGAAAAAATTTGGACTGAGATTAGTGATACTGGTATAGGGATACCATCTGAAGATTTACCAAGAATCTTTGAAAGGTTTTATCGAGTAGATAAGGCTCGTTCACGAAATTTAGGAGGAACTGGATTGGGATTGTCAATAGTTAAACATATTATAGAGCAGCATAATGGGATGATAGATGTGGAAAGTGAAGTAGAGAAAGGCACTAAATTTATTTTTTATTTTCCTAAAGTAAAATAAGATAAAAGTTGATTTTTTTTGACATAGCTTTACAAAATAACTAGAATTATTTATAATATGATCAGGAGTATAATAAATAATTAAATATAGTCCCCCCTTATTTTTGGGGTTTTTTGTTTAGGGAGGATAAAAGGAATGAAAAATTCACAAATTATTGCAATAATTATAATTTTTGTTATAGTAGGAGCTTTAGTAATTAATTTTAATTTGGATGCTTCTGATGGTAAATTAAAATCAATTTATGCAGGTTCTTTATTAAGTGTAATGGAAAATAAAATAAATCCTAAACTAGAAGAAAAATTTCAATTAAATGTGCAAGGAGAAGGTCATGGCTCACTTAGAGGGGCTAGAATGATTAATGAAGGATTACGTAGTCCTGATATTTACTTAAGTGCAGATCCAGCAGTAAATGAACAATTGTTATTAGGAAATAAAAATAGTGATTTAATTGATTGGTATTTGTCTTTTTTAAGTAATGAATTAGTAATTGCGTATAGTCCAGATAATCATTTCAAGAATGAAATAAAGAAAGTTACATCTGGAGATAAAGAATGGTATAAGTTATTATTAATGGATGGATTTCGTTTAGGTAGAACTGACCCAAATTTAGACCCTAAAGGATATCGAACTTTATTCATGTTAGATTTAGCTGCTAAATATTATGACCAAGATAATTTAAAGAAGAAAGTTTTAAATAATAATGAACAGAAATTAATCTTTCCAGAAATAGAATTAATGGCTATGTTGGAGACAAGTCAGCTTGATGCCGCTGTAACTTATAAGAATGAAGCTATTGAACGAGGATTACCATATATTAGTTTGCCTGATCAGGTTAATTTAAGCAATCCAAAGTATACAGATTTCTATGAAGAAGTTAAATATGCGACAGATAATAATGAGGTATTTAGAGGTAAGCCAATAATATATACTATTACTATCTTAAATGAATCTGAAAATAAAAGTGCAGCAATTAATGTTTTAGACTATATTCTATCAAATTCAGGTAGAGAGTTTTTTGTTAAACATGGTTTTAATGTAATTCCAATTCAATTCAAAGGAAATAAAAATGATATACCAGTTAAATTACAAAAATATCTTAAAGGAGAATTAGAGATTGATTAAGAGAATTAGTTTGTTTGAATTAGCCTTATATCTATTAGCAGGAGTAGCATTATTATTTATTAGTTTACCATTATTGAATTTAGTCTTTGAAAGTTTTTCTTTTATTGCATTATCAAAAATTTTGACTTCAGATTTTTATAATGCTATGCAAGTATCTTTAATAGCCTCTATAATTACTTTGATTATTAATATATTATGGGGTCTTCCTTTAGCTTATCTGTTAGCACGTAAGAATTTTAAAGGGAAAAGAATTTTACAAGCAATTATTTTCTTTCCAATAGTAATCCCTCCGATAGTTAGTGGAATTTTGCTTTTGATGATATTTGGACCTCGTAGTATAATTGGAGAAGTATTAGCTAGTAGTGATTTAAGGTTTACTGGTACTATTTGGGGAACTATTTTAGCTCAGACATTTATTACAGCTCCGTACTTAATTATTACTACGAAGATAGCTTTTGAGAAGGTAGACGAGAAGTTAGAAGCTGTTTCACTATTATTAGGTAAGAGCCAGTGGCAGACTTTTAAAGATATAACATTGCCTTTGGCTAAGAAGGGAATTATTGCTGGGATTTTATTAACTTGGATTCGAGCTATCGGTGAATTTGGAGCTACTATTATTTTAGCGTATCACCCTAATTCTTTACCGATTAGAATTTGGGTAGAGTTTACTAGTGGAGGACTTAATTCGGCTTTGCCGTTAGTAATTGGTTTAATTTTAGTAGTAATTTTTATATTGATTTTATTGAAATTGATCAGTGGTGAGTTAAAGTTAAGAACTTTCTAAAGTAGGTGAAATTATGTTAGAGGTTGATTTATATAAAAGATTAGGAGAGTTTGTATTAGATGTAGAGTTTTATTTAGATAATGAAATTTTAGTCTTATTTGGTCCTAGTGGTTGCGGCAAAAGTACTACTCTAGAATTAATTGCTGGATTAAAGACGCCAGACCGAGGTAAGGTTATTAATCAAGGAATAAACTTTTTCTTAAAAGAAGATGGTAAGGTTAAAGAAAATTTACCAATTAATCAAAGGAGAATAGGCTATGTTTTTCAAGATTATAGTCTTTTTCCACATCTTACGGCTTTCGAAAATATAGCATATGGTATTCACGGAAGTGACTTTACAAAAAAAGAAATTCAAAAGAAAGTTGATGAATTATTAACTGAATTAAGACTAAAAGGTTTAGCAAATCATTATCCAGATGAATTATCTGGTGGGCAACAACAGAGAGTTGCTATTGCTCGAGCTTTGATTGTAGAACCAGATATTTTATTATTAGATGAACCATTTTCTGCTTTAGACACGCTAGTTAGAGAGAAGTTAAGACAGGATTTGTTAAGAATTCATGGTGAATTTGGAATTCCTGTTATTTATGTTACTCATAATTTAACAGATGTTTTTGAACTAGCTGATCAAGTAGCGATTTATAATGAAGGTAAAATTGAGCAGTTTGGAGCTAAAGAAGAGGTTTTTTATAGACCAAGAACTAGAAATGTAGCTAGGTTTGTAGAAAGTAAGAATATATTTGATGTAGTAGTAGAAGAATGTAAATCAGAGATAAAATTAAGAAATGATAAATTTAATTTGATTGCAGTTTCTAATCAGAATTTCAATTCAGGAGAAGAAGTAGTAGTGGTTATTAGACCAGAATTTATAGATGTATTGACTGATATAGATGAAAATGTTAATCAAAGAAACTTCTATTTAGGTGTTTTAAAAAAGACATTATCTAAAGGAGCTATTACTAGACTTTTTATTAGTATTTTTAGTGAAGAGGATTATGATTTAATTGTTGATACTCCTACTGACTTTACTAATGAACACCGTTTAGGGGCTAAAATAGGAGTTAGATTAACTGCTGATTATATTCATATAATTAAATAGGAACAAATAAACTTCTCTACTAAACTTTAGTAGAGTTTGTTTAATTATGGAGCATTACAAGTGCGGAAATTAGAGGCATTAACTTAGTATACCTTAATTAATTGTGGCATAATATTAATGAGGTGATTAGTATGGATAAGAATAAGCTTAAAGTTTCTATTGCTGGTGAAGATTTAGAACCATTTGAGCCTAATAGGCTTACTAAAAGAGGTGGAGATGGATTTGAAATTAATGTTATAGTCAATAAAGACACTCTTGATTTAGAGGATTCAACGAGGGAAAAAATTAAGAAAAGGTTTACGACTAAAGTATTTAAGATTAATAATATGGAATTAGGTAAAATAAGAAAGGTTGCGGTTGATGAGGATACCATTGAATTTTATGTATCATTATATGCTAAATTTGAAAAATTATTAACTGATACTTCTAATGTAGAAGATATAGCAGAAGAAGAATCAAATATAATTGATAAACAGTTGCGAACTATCATTTTTAAATAGAACTTATTTGTTATGTAAGTAATTCATTTTTCATGAAAGAAACAATTAATTCATCTAGTTCTTGACTTTTATTTACTACTTCTTCATTATTAATATTATTAGTTTCTGTAGCTAAGTTAGTAAGTTCTGATTTTGTTTTATTTATTCTATTTTTTAGTTGTTGAATATTATACATTGTATGATGCCTCCTAATAATTCGTAATATATACCAAAAAATACAAATACCACTATGAATTATACAAAAAATAACTAAATTTTTCAAGAACAAATTAAATTTTATTTCAAAAATCGCTTTATGTAGAGATATTCTTAGTAAAAATGTGTTAATTTGAGATTTTACAATTATATGTTCTTTTATTCAGGGAGATTAGAGTAAATATAATTTAAAAAAATCAAATAGCTTTAATAAATAGTAAGAAGGGCTCTAATTAGAGCCCTTCTTACTATTTAGAATGATTATTTGACACTATAGTAATATTTTACTATATTAATAATAGTAACTGTTACTTATAATAAGTATTCATAAATAATAAAAAGGGAGGGGTTATTAGTGATTTGGCGAGATGGTCTAAAGATAGGTTTTAAGGAATAGATGAACAGCATAAAGAATTATTTAAACGCTTAAATGCTTTCATAAAGATAGTTAGGAAGAAAGGATTAGATACTCACTTCAATTTAGAAGAAAAAATTCAGAAGAAGTATAATTATCCAAATTATAAAGGACATCAGAGGATTCATGAAGAATTTAAAGTTAATATAGGAAAGTTTAAGAAATAATTCGAAGATGGAGAGTATGATGAAGACTAAAAACTTGCGGATTATATTGTCAGTAACTAGCATAAGAGCTATAATTATGGAGGTGATAAGATGAAGGCTAACTACATAGATTCTATTTTAATTGCTACTGATGAAGTGTTGGAGAATATGCTCCAATTAAAAGTTAATCAAGGAGAAATTGAGACTAAAGAAGACACAATTTCGACTAAAAAAGCTAACATTTCTATCAGTGTGACTGGTGATTTGAAAGGCTCTATTCTTTTTAGTTTTACTGAAGATATGGCATTAGAGATAGTTAAAAAGATGTCTGGTATGGAGATGGACGAGTTAGATAAGTTTGTTATGTCAGCTATTGGAGAATTGGCTAATATCATTAGTGGTAAGGCTATGACTAATCTGCATGATGGGGATTATACTTGTGATATTGCTCCTCCTCAAGTGATTATTGGTACGGATCAGACTATTTCCATGGGTTCGAAGAAGATATTATCTGTTCCATTAAATACTGAGATTGGTGAATTTGAAATTAATATTTCAATTACTAGAGTTTAAATAGATATATAAGTTTCTTTAAAATAAAATTACTATTAGTACATATAAGTATATATTTAAAAAGGTCCAAGGCATGTACATGCCTTGGACCTTTTAGTTTTAATATTACATTTAATTAATATGTGTATTATATTAAGAGTCTATAATAAATTATGATAGTATATTTTCAAAAAAAATAGTACCTATTTACTAATCGCAAACAGGTACCAAATGAAGAGAGGGAGAGGAAAAATTATTAACAATGTTATTTAATTCACAATTCAAGTATACCATATTTTATACTGATTGTAAATACATGTAACTAGAAAAAATAGTTTGTGTCATATGTCCTAGTAAATCCAGGACATATGTCCTTTTTAGATAAACTTTATTTTTTAACAAAGATTTAATATTCTTTTAATCTTTTTGCAAAAAAGCTATGCTATACTGTAATTGAAGTTAGTTGAGAGAGATTAAATTCTCAACAAAAAAACTTAAAACTCTAAGGAGGAGATTGGATTGTTTAATAAAAAAGGAATAGCATTATCTTTAGTATTACTTTTAGCGGTAGGAGTGGTATTTGGTGCTAGCGGACAAGTAGACGCTTGGTGGCCATTTGGAGGAGATGATAAAGAGGAACAAGAACAGACGTATGTTCAGGTGAAAGGTTCTGATACAATCGTTAATTTGGCACAGACTTTAGCTGAAGATTATATGACAGAGAACCCTGATTATTCATTAGCAGTAACTGGTGGAGGTTCAGGAACAGGAATCGCAGCTCTAATTAATGATAAAATTGATATTGCAGATGCTTCTAGAGCAATGAAAGACAAAGAAGTTGAACAAGCTAAGGCAAATGGTGTTAAGCCATATAGATTTGTAATTGCTATGGATGGATTATCTGTTATAGTTAATGAAAATAGTCCAGTTAAAGAATTAACTATTGATGAAATCGGTGCTATCTATAGAGGAGAGATTACTAACTGGAAAGAAGTTGGAGGGCCAGATAAAGAAATTTCATTATATGGACGTCAAAGCAACTCCGGAACATTCGTTTATTTCCGAGATAACGTATTAAAAGGTGATTATTCTGCACATATGAAGCGAATGAACGGTAATGCTCAAATTGTAGAAGCTATTAAAGCTGATAAGTCTGGAATCGGTTATGTAGGAATTGGATATGTAGTTAAGAATGGAAAGGTTGTAAATGGGTTAAATGTACTTAATGTAGCTAAAGATGTTAATTCTAAGGCTGCTAGCCCACTTAAACCAGAAAATGTTAAAACAGGTGCTTACCCATTAGCTAGACCATTAAATCAGTATACAAATGGTGCTCCAGAAGGAATAGTATTAGATTTCATTAAGTATGAATTAAGTGAAGAGGGACAGCAAACAGCAATTGAAGAAGGTTTCTACCCAGTAAGTCCTGAATATCAAAAGATTAATGAGAAAAACTTAAATAACTAATTATTTAAGGAGATTAAATATTAGAAATAAACCTAGCTTATCAATTGATAAGCTAGGTTTAATTATATATTGAGAATGGAGGGGTGAAAGGTGAAGATTTTTACATCTATTAAAGAAAGAGTTTCTGCATTTATTAATAAGAAGAAAACTAAAAGTATTAGTTTTCCAAAAAAAATTATCAACTTTAAAAAGATTAAGTTTAATTTTTTAGGTGATAAATTCAATAAGTTAAAATTCAAATATAAGTTAATTGTAAGTTTTTTAATTGTTATTTTAATATTTTTGTCAGGCTTTAGTATGAACTTATTCTTTTTAAATGAAATGAAAGATAATTTTGATACTTTAAAGACTGCTGGTAACAATATGTATTATGTTTTAAAATTATCAAATTTAGTTAGAGCTAAGTATATAGATGCTATTGATTTATCTAATAATGATGAAAGAGGGGTAGTTCACTTTAATAGGCATGAAAAAGAGATTCAAACTATTGCAAATAAGTTAAAGAAAGTTTTGAATACTAAACGAGAGAAGAACTTGTTTAGAGAATTGATGGAGCGAAATGTACCCTTTAATAAAATTTTTGAAGAAGAATTAATTCCAGTCTATAGGATAAAGAATGGTAAAGAGGTACCAGATTATAATGGAATAGTAAATTTCAGTGTACCAATGACTGCTATAGAAAATACTAGAGATGATCTTATTTATGCTAGTAATATGTTGAATTCTATCTTTACTAAAAGACGTCAAAATTCAGTAAAGACTTTCAGCCAAAATGTTAATTGGATTTATACTTCATCGATTCCTTTATTTATAGTAACTTTATTAATTTCCATTATAGTTGTAACAATATTAGAGAAGAATTTAGTAAATACATTACAGAAATTAGTTGATTTTAGTCATGAATTGGCAGCTGGAAATCTAAAAGTTGATAAGTTAGAAGTTAAAACAGAAGATAGGATTGGAGAGTTAGCAAAAGCTTTTAACTTAATGGTAGATAACCTTTCGAAACTAATTAATAATATCAAAAATACAGCCGATAGAGTAACTACATTTAGTAAAAAACTATCCACTTCTGCAATAGAGACTGACAATGCTATTGAGACTACTGTGATGACAGTAGAAGGAATGTCAGCTGGAGTACAGCAAGTAGCCAGTAGTAGTCAAGAGATTATGGAATTTGCTCAAAATGTTACTGATGTTGCTCATGCCGGGAATAAGAAGATTCATAAAGCAACAGATCAAATGGATAACATTAGTAGAGCAGTAGATCAAGTTTCTGAAAATATAGATGATTTAAATCAACAATCACAAGAAATTGGACAGATAACAGAATTAATTAATGAGATTGCAGATCAAACTAATTTATTAGCTTTAAATGCAGTTATTGAAGCAGCTCGAGCGGGAGAGCATGGGCGAGGTTTTGCTGTAGTAGCTGATGAGATTCGAAATTTAGCAGATGAAACTACAGAAGCAACGAAGAAGATTGATAATTTAATTGTTCAAAATAAAAAATATTCATCTTCCGCCATAGAAGCTATTCAAGTAGGACAAGAAGATGTAGCTGAAGGTGAAGAGATAATCAAAGAAGCTGGAGAGGCTTTTGCTCAAGTTGATAATTCAATTGATGAGACTGCAGAGCGTTTAGAGCAGACTACAGCTGCTACTGAAGAATTAGCAGCCGGTAGTAATAATGTATTAGATGCTACCAAAGAAGTTACAGATATTTCGCAAAAAGTTACTCTTTCAGCAGATAAGCTAGCTGTAATGGCTAAAGACTTAAATGACTTAATTCAAGAATTTAAAGTTTAGTAAGAATATGGACAACCCAATGGCTTAGGGGGGATAAGATGTTTAACAAAGTTAAAGGTTTAGTAGCACAAGTATTTGATAAAAGTATTTGTAGTGACTTAAAAGCGAATTTAACTGATGATTTAACAGGTTTACCTATTATCCCAGTATTTTATAATCAATTACATAAACATTTAATGCAAAAGAAGAATATTGGAATCGTTTATTTAGATATTATTAATTTTAGTAAGGTTGAAGAAAAGTATGGACAGCAGGTTTGTGAAGAGGTATTAGTTAGTGTAAGTAATATATTAGATGATGTTTGTGAAAAGCTATTAAGATCAAATAACAAGATAGGAATTAGTAATCGTGGTGGGGATGACTTTATTATATTTTTAGCAGGGTTAGATGATGAACAAAGTCAAGCAGAAAGATCTTTAAATTTAATAGCCAATAGAATTAAGTCAAATGTAGTAGTTAAGCTAAATGAAATAGACTATACTGAAGAAGTTTTAGATTTACATTTAGGCTATACAGTGATTATGAAAACTGAAACAACTAGAATAGAGAAGGTAATTTATAAAGCCATTAGAGAAGCAGAACAGATAGCCAAAGACCAAAAAACTAAAGAGTGGATGTACCGTCGGGAAATGTTAAATGAAATAATAGATCAAGAAAATATTCGAATAGTATACCAACCATTAATTTCGTTACAGACAGCAGAGGTAATAGGCTATGAAGCTTTAACTAGAGGGCCAAGAGGAAGTTGTTTTGAACGGCCTGATCGATTATTTAATTTTGCTAAAGAAACTGATTTATTATTGGATTTAGAAAGGCTATGTCGTAGGAAAGCATTAGTTAAAGCCAATAAATTTTTAGACGGTAGAAAATTATCACTAAATGTTAGTCCAGAAGTAATTGAAGTCGATGATTTTAAGAAAGGAATTACTCAGAAGATAATTTCTGAACTAAAAATAAATAATCAAGATATTATCTTTGAAATTACAGAAAAGACGGCTATTACAAATTTTAAAATTTTCCGTAAGACTCTTAACCATTATTCAAGTCAGGGTTATCAAATAGCTGTAGATGATTTAGGTGCTGGATATGCTAATTTGCAGACTATAGCTGAGTTACATCCTCAATATATAAAGCTAGATATGTCTTTGGTTAGGGATATTAATTCAAATCCTACTAAAGAAGCATTATTAGAAGCAATAGTTAACTTTGCTCATCAAGTAGATGCTAAAGTAGTAGGAGAAGGGATAGAGACTTATGATGAATTAGAGAGATTAATCGAATTAGGAGTAGACTATGGACAAGGTTATTTAATCCAGCCCCCCCTTTTGAAACCTAAGAGACTAGATAATAAATTAAAACATTTCATTAAATGGAAGAATAAAGAATTAAATAATATATTCACTATAGACGACTTAAGTATAGGAAATATTATTCGATATGATATTGCTTTACAAAAAGATGATTTAGTTGAAGAAGTTGTAAATTATTTTGAAAGGAATCAATGCTTAAATGGGATAGTAGTTGTCGATGAAGAAGATAGCCCTATAGGATTAATAATGAAGGATAAATTATATAATAAGTTAGGTAAAAGGTTTGGGGTACCGTTATTTATGCAACGATCGGTTGAATTAGTGATGGATAAGAATCCATTAATTATTGAAGAAGACATTTCTATTGAAGAAGCTTCAAGAATGGCAATGAGTAGAGGATATGATAAGATATATGATTATATTATAGTAACTAAGAACAGGAAGTATGAAGGAACTATTTCAGTAAGAAGGTTATTAGAGAAAATAACTAATTTGCAGTTAAATACAGCTCAAAATTCGAATCCTCTAACAGGATTACCAGGAAACACTTTAATTAACCAACGATTAGGCAAGATGTTAGATAATAACTTGGATTTAGCTATTCTTTATATTGATCTTGATAACTTTAAAGTATTTAATGATTATTATAGTTTTGAAAGTGGTGATTTAGTTATTAAGTTAGTAGCTAATATTTTAACAGGATTAGCTAAAGAAAAGGATTTTATTGGTCATATTGGTGGAGATGATTTCTTAATGATAATTGAACCTAAACGAGTAAAAGAGGTAGCTGAAAGGATAATAGCTGAGTATGAGAAAGAGGTTAAAAATTTAAACTTAAATGGAAATTTAAATCAACCAACGATTTCTATTGCAGTCGTAAAGACCATAGACTATAATTTGAAGAATCAATTTGAAGTCGGAAGAGTAGCTGCCCAATTAAAGGATAAGGTTAAGAGGTTAGATGGAAGTAATTATTTAATTAATATAGATTGAGTCAAGTTTTAACAAAATATTAACATTAATCTAAAGTTCTTGTAACATAGATTTGAGATAATTTAATTGAAGTAAAAAGTCAGGAGGTTTGAAATTTGAAGGATAAAAGAATTTTAGTAGTAGATGATGAAGAGAATATCTTAGAATTAGTAAATTATAATTTGGTTCAAGAAGGTTATCAAATTTATCTAGCTTCAAGTGGTAAACAAACATTAAATAAAGTAAAAGAGATTCTTCCTGATTTAATTATTTTAGATATTATGTTACCAGAATTAGATGGATTTGAAATCTGCAGAAAGTTACAAGAAGAAGTTGTTACTCAAAGGATTCCAATCATCTTCTTAAGCGCAAAGACAGATGTGGAGGATAAAGTAGAAGGGTTAGAATTAGGAGCTACTGATTATTTAACTAAACCTTTTAGTCCACGAGAACTAGTGTCTAGGGTAAGAGTTATTTTAAAAAGGTTAAATTCAAAGTCTTCCAAGCGGTCAAAGGATCATTTTAAGTATGGTGGTTTAACTTTAGATTTAAGGGGACATAGAGTTTTATTTAATGGTCAAGAAGTAGATTTAACTAATAAAGAATTTGATTTACTAAATTATTTACTTGATAAGTTAGGAAAAGCATGTTCAAGAGATGAAATATTAGAAAAAGTTTGGGGATATGAAACGTTTAGTAGTATTCGTACAGTGGATGTGCATATTCGGATGTTAAGAAAAAAATTTACTAAGTATAATATAAAACAAGACCTTATAATTGAAACTATACGTGGATTTGGGTATAAATTAGTTTGTAATAATAATACTAAAATTAAGAGTTAAATTTTTGTTAACAAAAATTTAACATGATCGTAATATAACTTTAACACTGAATTGTTATAATGAAACTGGTGAAAAAAATGACCAAAAAAATAATAGGAGGCTTAAGGATGAAAAATTTATTCAGTAAGAAAGCAATTATTTTATTAAGTATGCTAGTAGTTACAGGAGTATTTCTTGTAGGCTGTGGAGGAGCTCAGAATCAAGAAGGACAGCAACAGAGCTATGTACAAGTAAAAGGCTCAGATACAATGGTAAATATGGTACAAATTTTAGCTGAAGATTATATGGCTAAAAAAGAAGGGGCTTCACTTTCAGTAACTGGTGGAGGTTCAGGAACAGGAGTTGCTGCTTTAATTAATGATAAGGTGGATATTGCTAATGCCTCTCGAGTTATGAAAGAAGAAGAGATTAAGCAAGCAGAAGATAATGGGGTAGATGTTAAGAGGTTTGTAGTTGCTATGGATGGTTTAGCAGTAGTTGTTAATGCAGATAATTCAATTAAAGATTTAACAGTTAATGAGATTGGTCAAATTTTCAAAGGAGAAATTACTAATTGGAAAGAAGTTGGCGGACCTGATCAAAAAATTACTACTTATGGTCGTCAAAGTAACTCCGGAACTTTCGTTTACTTCCGTAATAATGTATTAAAAGGTGACTATACAGCTAATATGAAGCGAATGAACGGTAATGCTCAGATTGTAGAAGCTCTTAAAGCTGATAAAACAGGAATTGGTTATGTAGGAATTGGTTATGTTGTTAAGGAAGATAAAGTTGTAGAGGGATTAAACGTACTTAATATAGCTAAAGATGCTAATGCAAAACCTGCTAGTCCACTTAAAGCAGAGAATGTTAAGACCGGAGCATATCCATTAGCTAGACCGCTAAATCAATATACAAATGGTAAGCCGACAGGAGTTGTATTAGACTTTATTGAATTTGAATTAAGCGAAGAAGGTCAAGGAATAGCTATAGAGCAAGGTTTCTATCCTGTTAGTCCTAAATTCCAGGATCTTAATGAAAAGCATTTAAGTGAATAATTTTATAGTAAGTAGTAAATTTATTTAAAATATTTCAATGATTTAAGGAATTAAATGCAATAAATCCATGGTTAAATAAAGACTGGAGATTTTCATGAAATAAATCTAAAAAAGAATGAAAATCTCCAGTTGTTTTTTGGTCAATTTAGTGACAGGAGGGTTTTAATTGGAGAAGAGGAACAAAATTTCCAAATTTAAAGAAAGAGCTATAGAATTATTCTTTTTTGGAAATGGATTTCTAGCAATTATTGTCTTAATCGGTATTTTTACTCTATTAGTAAAAGAAGGTTTGCCAACTTTTAATGAAGTTAGTATTAAAGAATTTTTAACTTCTACTCGCTGGAATCCAACGGCGTATTCTGGGCCTAGTTATGGAATTGTAAGTTTGGTATATAGTACTTTAATGGTTACCATTGGTTCATTAATCTTCTCTGTACCACTTGGTATAGCTTGTGCTGCTTATTTAGCAGAAGTAGCCCATCCAAAAGTAAGAGAAATTTTAAAACCTACAGTAGAGGTTTTGGCCGGGATTCCTTCGGTAGTTATTGGATTTTTAGGGATTGTTTTAGTAGGTCCAATGATTTCTAAAGTATTTAATTTAAGTAATGGTCTAAATGCAATTAATGGTTCTATTTTATTAGGTATTATGGCTTTACCAACTATTATTAGTATTTCAGAAGATGCTATTTCGGCTGTTCCAGATGAATATAAGCAGGCATCTTTAGCATTAGGAACTAATGAATGGCATACTTTAATTTCTGTTACAATTCCAGCTGCATTATCGGGAATTATAGCAGCAGTTATGTTAGGAATGGGACGAGCTATTGGAGAAACAATGGCAGTCTTGATGGCTACAGGAAATGCTCCAGCCTTTCCAAATAGTATTTTTGATTCAGTTAGAACTATGACAGCAACTATTGCAGTAGAATTAGGAGAAGTTCCATATAATACTACCCATTATTACTCTTTATTTGCTATTGGATTAGTATTATTTTTAATGACATTTTTAGTAAATTTAGTGTCGGATATAGTTCTCCATAAATATGGGGAGGGTGAATAATGCAGTCGACTGAAATGAAACAGAAGATTGGTTTTACTATATTACGTTTATCTATGGCATTAGTTTTATTAATTTTAGGTATTATTTTATACGATATTGTTAGTAAGGGAATTGGGGTCATCAATTGGGAGTTCATCACTACAGCTCCTAAGCAGGGAATGACAGAAGGTGGTATTTGGCCGGCAATTGTAGGAACCTTTTATGTAACATTGATTACAGCCCTTGTGGCAATTCCATTAGGGATCTTTGCTGCTATTTATTTAAATGAATATGCTAGTCAAGGTAAGGTAACTAGGTTAATTAGAATGGCTATTCGAAATTTAGCAGGTGTGCCATCGATAGTCTACGGGCTTTTTGGCTTAGCTTTATTTGTTAATATTTTAGGTTTTGGGACTTCAATCTTGTCGGCAGGTTTAACTTTAGGTTTAATGACGCTACCAGTCACAATTACAGCCAGTGAAGAGGCGTTAAAAGCAGTACCTAATTCTTATCGACATGGTTCTTTAGCTCTAGGTGTCTCTAAATGGCACAGTATTCGGACGAATGTGCTACCTTATGCTATTCCTGGGATTTTAACAGGAACTATTTTAGGATTAGCTAGGGCTGCTGGAGAGACAGCACCCATTCTTTTTACTGGAGCAGCTTTCTTCTTACCGTTTTTACCACAATCAATTTCGAGCCAATTTATGGCTTTACCTTATCATTTATATATTATGGCAACGCAGCACCACGATATAGCTAAAGTAAGGCCTTTAGCTTATGGAACTGCCTTAGTATTAATAGGATTAGTTTTATCTATGAACTTAATCGCTATTGTATTACGATCTTGGTTAAGAAATCGGTATAAATAATTTAGTTTTTGAATCAGGAGGGAAAATAGATGGGTAATAATTTGAATAAAATTTTAGTAGAAGATTTAGATTTTTATTATGATGATTTTCAAGCATTAGAGAATGTTGATTTAAAAGCACCAGCTAATCAAGTAACTGCATTAATTGGACCTTCAGGTTGTGGGAAATCAACTTTTTTAAGAACTCTTAATCGTATGAATGATTTAATTGAAGGAACTAAAGTTGAAGGAAAAGTCTTAATTGATGGTGAAAATATATATCAAGAGAATCTAGATGTAGTTAATTTACGGAAGAAAATAGGAATGGTTTTTCAGGATCCGAACCCTTTTCCTAAATCTATTTATGATAATGTAGCTTATGGTCCGCGAGCACATGGAGTTAAAAGTCCAGAAGAATTAGATAGAGTTGTAGAAAAAAGTTTGAAGAGGGCTGCTTTATGGGATGAAGTACATGATAGATTAGATAAATCTGCTATTGGTATTTCAGGAGGACAACAGCAACGATTATGTATTGCCCGAGCTTTAGCAGTTAATCCTGATGTTATTTTAATGGATGAACCTACATCTGCTTTAGACCCAGTAGCTACTGCTAAAATTGAAGAACTAGTAGAGGAATTAAAAGAGAACTACACAATTGTGATTGTAACACATAGCATGCAACAAGCAGCTAGGATTTCTGATTATACTGCCTTCTTTTTAACTGGAGAAATAGTAGAAGCGGGGCCTACAGAGAAAATTTTTGAACGACCAGAAGATCAGAGAACAGAAGATTATATAACTGGTCGATTTGGTTAATAATTTAAATATGAAATATGAGGAGGGAATAATTAGGTGGTTAGAAAAAACTTTGATCAAGAGTTAGAAGAACTGAATCAAGAATTATTAAAGATGGGAAGCATGGTAGAAGAAGCAATTCATAAAGCTGTTACCTCTTTGGCAGAAGGTGATGTAGAACTAGCTGAGGAAGTAATGGAAAATGATGATCAGATTGATGAATTTGAAGTTACAATTGAGAAGAAATGTATTAAATTAATTGCCTTACAACAACCTGTAGCTCGAGATTTAAGAACGATTGGGATGATTTCTAAAATAATTACAGATTTAGAGCGTATGGGAGATTATGCGTATAACATTGCTAGAATTACAACAGAAATAGCAAATGAACCTTTAATTAAGCCTTTAGTAGATATTCCTCGGATGACTAAAATCACTCAAGAGATGGTTAGAGAATGTTTAGATGCTTTTGTTAACCTAGATGTGGATAAAGCTAAGGAAGTTGCTGATATGGATGAAGAAGTGGATAGAATTAATGAGCAGATTTTAAGAGAATTATTAACTTATATGATGGAAGATGCCTCCACGATTACCCAGGCGACTCGTTTAATGTTTACTGGTAGATACTTAGAACGAATTGCTGACCATGCCACAAATATTTGTGAACGAATTGTATATATGGTAACTGGAAAGAGAGTTAGTCTATAAGATGAATAATATTTAATTAAACCTCCTATAAACAATTAGGAGGTTTAATTATTCTTAATAAAAGGACTCATTTGTTTTATGTAGAATATTACATATATAAGTGGATTTAGCATAAAGGATGGCTGATGAGTGTGAAAAATAATTATAAAAAGAGAAGAAGGATTACTAAAGAAGAAAAAGATTTAATCAAAGAACAAAAAAATATAATTGATCAAAGTGCTAAACTTACTAAAGTATTAGTTACCTTCATTCTATTTATTATATTTTTATCTTTTGTGGTTAATCTATTTATTCATTCTACTAGTAGAACAGTTTTAACTAGGCAGGGGCAGCTTATAAAGGCAATTGAGGGTGAAGGGCTTTTTATTAGAAATGAAAAGATTACTATTGCGCCTATATCAGGTAAATTAGAGATTAAAGTGCAAGAAGGACAAAGAGTAAGTGCTAATACTTTAATAGCTAATATTAAGAATAATCAAACAAGACACAAATTATATACTTATAATAGTGGTGTAGTGAGTTATCATATAGATGGTTTAGAGTCAAGTTTAACAATTGATAATTTGAAACGTTTGAACTATGATCGCTATAAAAAGTTAAGATATAAGGTAAATCAGGTTAATGATGGAGAAAAACTAAATAATGGTCGACCTATATTTAAGATAGTTGAAAATTATTTATTATATTTAATTATGCCACTTTCTAAAAATAAGAGTTATTTATTTGAAGCAGGAACAGAAGTCAGATTTGAATTATTAGAGAAAGAGATTCAAAAAAAATTTTCTGCTAAAGTCGATCATATAATTGAAAGTAAACCTAAGGATTTATTAGTTTTAAGAGTGGAAAGCTTCCCACCTCTTTTCTTAAATTTGAGGAAAACAGATGTAAAATTAATTAGGTCTTCATATAATGGTATTACAGTTCCTATTTCAGCATTAGTTAAAAAAGGTTCTAAAACAGGAGTAATGGTCATACAAGATGATAAACATTCATTTAAAGAAATAAAAGTGGTAAGCAAAGGAGAAGAAAAGGCTATAGTTAAAGGGGTTGGTCTAGGAATTCAAATTCTTGAAAAACCTAAACAAAAAATGGAGGGATAATTATGAAAAAAATCTATGTTTTAGACACTAATGTATTACTCCATGATCCTACAGCTATCTTTGCTTTTGATGATAATGATGTAATAATTCCTATTGTTGTTATTGAAGAGATAGATTCTCAAAAAAAACGACAAGATTCAATAGGAAGAAATGCACGAGAAGTTTCTCGGTATTTAGATAAGTTAAGAGATGAGGGAAGACTCTATGAAGGAGTTAACTTAAAAAGAGGAGGTAGTCTTAAGGTAGAATTAAATCATCAAGTTGTTGATTTATTACCCTTAGGGCTAGATAAAACCAAACCAGATAATCGTATTTTATCTACAGCTATGGGGTTGAATGAAGATAAAGATATAGAAAAACCGGTTATTTTAGTAACTAAAGATATTAATATGAGAGTTAAGTCTGATGCCTTAGGTATAGAAGCTGAAGATTATGAAACTAATAAAGTAGATATTGAAGAGCTATACTCAGGATTATCTACTTTACAAATAGATCCTAAATTAATAGATCAATTTTATACTGAGAATGAGTTAAAGTTAGAACAAGATTTTTATCCGAATGAGTTTGTATTGTTGGAAGATAATGTAGGTGGTTCACAATCGGCATTATGTAGGTATGATGATAAAGAAGGGGTAATAAAACCTTTAATTTTCCAAAAACCGGAAAGCTGGGGGATTAGACCTAGGAATAAGGAACAGCAGTGTGCTTTTGATTTACTTTTAAATGATAAAATTAAAGTAATCACTTTAGTTGGTAAGGCTGGAACTGGAAAGACTTTATTGGCTTTAGCTGCAGGGTTAGAAAAAGTAGTAGAAGAAAAAAACTTTAATAGATTACTGGTTACTAGACCTATTGTGCCAATGGGTAATGATTTAGGTTATTTACCTGGAAATAAAGAAGAAAAGTTACGTCCTTGGATGCAGCCAATTTTTGATAATATGGAATTCTTAGTTGGGGGTCAACGGGAAGGAGAAGCTTCAGATATAATTCAAGATTTACAGGATATGAATTTAATCGAAATGGAAGCTTTAACTTATATTAGAGGTAGAAGTATTCCCCAACAATTTATTATAGTTGATGAGGCTCAGAATCTAACTCCTCATGAAGTTAAGACAATTATTACTAGAGTTGGAGAAGGTACAAAGATTATTTTGACCGGAGATCCTTATCAGATAGATAACCCTTATTTAGATAGTAATAGCAATGGGTTAACTTATTTAGTAGAAAGATTCAAAAATGAAGAGATTGCTGGCCATATTACCTTAAACAAAGGAGAACGATCTCAATTAGCAGAGTTAGCAGCATCACTCTTATAGATCTTTATTTAAAGGGATACAGCCAATGGTTGTATCTCTTTTTCATAATTATTTATAAAATATTTAATGAAGGATAGTTATTATTAATCACGAAATAATAGAGTAAGGAGGTAGGAGCTATGTCAGAAATCAAAGCAAACTTAAAGAGAGTAAGAGAGAATATTATAACTGCAGCCAAAAGAGTCGGTAGAGATAGTGATGATATAAAATTGATAGCGGTTACTAAAACTAGAGGAATTGAAGAGATTAAGACAGTAGTAGATGCTGAAGTACTTGATCTAGGTGAGAATAGAGCACAAGAGTTAAGAGATAAATATGGAGAAGTAAATGCAGAAGTTAATTGGCATATGATTGGGCATTTACAGAGAAATAAAGTCAAATATTTGATGCGTAGAGAAAGATGTAATTTAATTCATTCTGTTGATAGTCTTCGATTAGCTAAAGAGATTAATAAGCGAGCCAATAAGAATGATAGAGTAATCGATATTTTAATTCAAGTCAATACAGCCGGTGATGAAAACAAATTTGGCTTAAAACCTGAAAATCTTATGAGTTATTTACAAGAAGTTTCAGAGTTTAATAATATTAAAGTTAAAGGTTTAATGACTATGGCACCTCATGTGGAGGACACTGAAAAAGTAAGGCCTTATTTTAGAAAGTTAAAAGAATTATTTGAAGAGGCTAAGAAAAGGAATATTTCAAATATAGAGATGGAAGAATTATCTATGGGGATTACTAATGATTATGAGGTAGCTATTGAAGAAGGTGCTACTATTGTTAGGGTAGGTTCAGCAATCTTTGGACCACGCCAATACAAATAAATAGAATATTTTTCTTTAATTAGTAATTTATGAATTAATGGATAAAATATAGTTAATAATAAGGAGCATGAGGTGAATAGAAAATGTCGGAATATAAACTAGGTTTTATAGGTGCTGGCTCTATGGCAGAAGCTTTAATTAGTGGATTGATTGACAGTGGTAAAGCCAGTTCTAAACAAATAATTGCCAGTGATATTACAGAGGAACGTAGAGAGTTAATAGAGATGGAATACGGAATTAAAACTATAAGTGATAATCAGGAAGTAGTAGCAAAGAGTGATTATGTAATTTTAGCTGTTAAACCTCAGGTGATTGGCGGGGTTTTAGAAGAATTAAATGGTTCTTTTACTAAAGACCAAAAGGTGTTTTCGATTGCTGCAGGAGTAAGTACTGCTAAGATTGAAGAGATAATTGGAGTAAACATTTCAGTAGTAAGAATTATGCCTAATACCCCAGCCTTAGTAAAAGAAGGAGCTATTGCATATTCATTAGGGAGTTATGCTAGTCAGGAGCTAGGTGAAGAAGTAGAAGAATTATTGAATCCTATTGGAACTGTAGTACAGGTTAAAGAGAAATTAATGGATGTAGTAACTGGTTTAAGTGGGAGTGGACCTGCTTATGTATTATTAGTATTAGAAGCATTAGTAGCTGGTGGAATTAAAATGGGGCTTTCGCAGAAAAAGGCAAAAGATTTAGCTATACAGACTTTAATTGGAACGGCTAAATTAGCTGCTGAAAGTGATCAACATCTAGCTGCTTTAAAAGATCAAGTTACTTCACCAGCAGGAACTACTGCTGAAGGTTTATATAAATTAGAAGAAGCTGGATTAAGAGCAGGATTAATGGAAGCAGTAATTGCGGCCACTGAAAGATCAAAGGAATTATAAAATATTAATAAGGAGTGAGATAGATGCACTGGTTAATTAGATTGATTGATATGGCTTTTACTTTTTATAATTGGATCTTAATTGCTAGGGTTATATCTTCTTGGGTACAACCCCCTACACATCATGCTAATATGCGCAAGATTTTAAGATTTATTTATAATTGGACTGAACCTGTATTAGGACCAATTAGAAGAATGTTACCAACTAGTAGTTTAGGGATTGATTTATCTCCTATAATTGCTTTTATTGCCTTAGGGATTATTCATAGTTCTTTAATTAGAATTTTAAGTAGAGCATTGCTATATTAATTTTAGTTGAACTTTAGGAGGGGAGAATTTGTTTGATCGTGAAAAACTCATGTCACATGTTGAAGATGAGGAAGAAGAACTAACGATAGCTAGTACTTTAGATAAAGTAGAGTTGGCACTAAAGAGACATGAACCGACGTTTACTAATTTCTTAAATCCTTATCAACGAAGTCTATTAAATCCTATTTTAGATCAAATTTATGATTTGAAATATCGGGAGTACGGAAAATTTAAACAGGCAGAACGAAAAAGAATTGGTTTAATGCCAGATTATTATATGTTAGAACTAGTCGAAGAACCGTTAGCGGTTTTAGAGATTAAAGGTAATTTTAAATTTGAATCCGTTAGCCATCGTGATTTTTTAGGTGCTATTTTAGGAACAGGAATTAAGAGAGAAATGGTTGGAGATTTAGTGATTGGTAGTAATAAATGTCAAGCTATTGTGGCTGAAGAAATTAAAGAATATTTGACTTTACAATTAGATAAAGTTCATAGAGTACCAGTAGATATTGAAGAAATTAGTCAAGAACGATTAGAGGTAGCTCCGGAACGAATAAAAAAGATTAAAAGTACTGTAGCTTCCTTAAGGTTAGATTCAGTTGCTAGTTCTGGTTTTACAACTTCTCGTTCTAAGATGGCTAAAGAGATTAAAGCAGGAAATGTGAAATTAAATTGGAAAGTAGAAAATGATTCAGCTAAAATAGTAGATATAGATGATATTATCTCTATTCGTGGTCGAGGTAGAGTAGAGATAGATAAAAGATTAGGGAAGTCACGTAAAGGAAGGATTAAATTAGTTTTAAAACGATATATTTGATTAAATTTAATTAGTAGGAGGGGGCTATAAATGGAAGATTTATTAACGCCATTAGAGGTTTATAATAAAGAATTTAATAAGACTTTTTCTATGTGGTCTTATAGTGTTGAAGAAGTTGATGATTTTTTGGATATTGTTGGTGAATGTTACGAAAGATTATATATAGATAATGAAGAATTATGTAAGCAGGTAGCAGATTTAAAAGCAAGGCTGAAGGATTATAAAGATAGAGAAAAGACTTTAAATAAGACCATAGATACTGTGAATGCTACAGCTGATAATCAGCAACAAACTGCAAAACAAGAAGCAGAAGCGATAATTAAAAATGCTCAAGAACGAGCAGTTAATATAAAAGAGCAAGCAGAAGCAGAAGCTAAATTGATTATTGAAAAAGCAGAAGTAAAGGCTGATAAGGTAATAGAGGAATCTGAAAAAGAAGTTCAAGAAAAGAAAAGAGAATATAAAAATTTGGTAGAAAGTGAACAGTTATTTGCTATTAAATTTAAAACTTTATTAAATACGTATTTAACTATGTTAGAAGAAAGAGATGAAATGGAAACTAGTAAAGATGAAATAACGGTTAGTGAAGAGAATGATGGGGAATAAATAAAAATAGTTTGGTGGAGTGTGATGAGGATGAAGTTAGGAATCATTGGGGCTATGGATGTAGAAATTGAATTATTAAAAGAAGATTTAGAGTTAAAATCGGAAGTTAAGCAAGCCAATATAAAATTTTATGAAGGTAATTTAAATGATAAGGAAGTAGTTTTAGTTAGAAGCGGAGTTGGCAAAGTAAATGCAGCTCTTTGTGCACAAATTTTGATAGATAGATTTGGAGTAGATAAAGTTATCTTTACAGGAGTAGCAGGGGCGGTAGATGAGAAATTAGATGTAGGAGATATTGTTATATCTATAGATACTATTCAACATGATCTTGATGCTACTCCTTTAGATTATGAATTAGGTGAAGTGCCAGAAATGGATAAAATCATATTTAAAGCTGATGAGGAATTAGTTGAATTAGCTAAGGAAGCTGGAGAAAAAGTGAAGGAATCTGGGGAAGATATTAAAGTAATAAAAGGAAGAGTTTTATCAGGAGATCAATTTATTGCTTCCGTTGAAAAGGTAAATTGGTTACGAGAAAAATTTAAAGGATATTGTGCTGAAATGGAAGGGGCTGCTGTAGGACAGGCATGTTTCTTAAATGATACTCCATTTGTCGTTATTAGGTCTATGTCTGATAAGGCTGATGGAAGTGCTGATGTTGATTATCCTACATTTATGAAAGTTGCTGCTGATAGATCTTACCAGATAGTTGAGGAAATGTTGAATAATATTTAATAAAAGAGAAATATGCTAATTAGTCTTGACGGAGAATGTATATTATATTATAATACAATATTAGATAGACTGTAAAATGATATCAAAAATTAGAAATAGTTTTAATTACGATAATAGAGAAGAGTAGATAATGCTGAAGTCTTTAGCGAGTTAGGGATAGTGAAAGCCTAGTGGCTAAGATATTATTGAATATCATCTCTTAGTAGTTAACCTGAAATCATTAGTAAGGTTTAACCGGTTGCAGCCGTTATTTGTTTTAGAGATAAAAATATTAATTCTTTTTTATAATTAGTATTTTTAAATAGGGTGGTACCGCAAGTTAATCCTTGCCCCTGACCGGGGCAAGGATTTTTTTAAGTTTAGTATATTTTATTTTAAGTTTATATCAAATGGAGGTGCAAAAATTAATGGATTATAAAGAAACATTAAATTTACCACAGACTGAATTTCCTATGAGAGCTAATCTATCTGAAAGAGAAGAAGATTTCCAGGAATTCTGGAATAAAAATGAAATTTATGAAGAAGCACTTAAAAACAGAGAAGATGATGAAAAGTTTATTCTTCATGATGGGCCACCATATGCCAATGGAGACATTCATATTGGTCATGCGTTAAATAAAATTTTAAAGGATATTGTAACTCGTTATAAAACTTTGCAGGGGTATCAATCTCCTTATATTCCTGGTTGGGATACTCATGGGTTACCTATTGAGCATCAGGTAACCAAGGAATTAGGTGAGAAAAGAAAAGAATTAAGTATAGCAGAATTACGGGAAGAATGTGAAGATTACGCATTAAAATATGTGGATCGTCAAAAGGATCAATTTAAGCGATTAGGTGTATGGGGTGATTGGGATAATCCTTATATTACTCTTAAGCCAGAATATGAAGCTAAACAGATTGAAGTATTTGGAGAGATGATTAAGAAAGGTTATTTATATAAAGGATTAAAGCCGGTTCATTGGTGTCCAGATTGTGGAACTGCTTTAGCTGAAGCTGAAGTGGAGCATGAAGACTCAAGAGGTCCTTCTATCTATGTTAAATTTCCAGTTAAAGATTCAATGACTATTGGAGATACGGAATTAACATCAGAAAGAAGTTATGTAGTTATTTGGACTACAACTCCATGGACAATTCCTTCTAATATGGCCATTAGTGTTCATTCGGATTTTGAATATGTAGTAGTTGAAGCTGAGGGTGACTTATTAGTTCTTGCTAAAGATTTATTAGAAGAGGTAATGGAGATTGTAGGCATTGATGAATATGAAGTTATAGAAGAAACAAAAGGTGACGAGTTAGAAGGGTTAGTTACTAAACATCCTTTCTTTGATAGAGAATCACCACTTATTTTAGGTGATCATGTTACATTAGAACAAGGTACTGGTTGTGTTCATACAGCGCCTGGTCATGGTCATGAAGACTATATAGTTGGAAAAGAGAATGATATTCCAGTTTTTGCTCCTATGGATAATGATGGAGTATTTACTGATGAAGCTGGACCATTTGCTGGTATGTATTATGATGATGCTAATATAAAAGTAACTGATATGTTAAAAGAAGATGATTTATTGATGAGTTTAAGCTTTATTGATCATTCTTACCCTCATTGTTGGAGATGTAAGAGCCCAGTTATCTTTAGAGCTACTGAACAGTGGTTTGCATCTGTAGAAGCCATCAAAGATAAAGCTTTAGAAGCTGTTAAGAATGTTAAATGGTATCCTAGCTGGGGAGAAGAAAGAATTTCTAATATGATTGCTGATCGTACAGATTGGTGTATTTCTAGACAGAAGGTTTGGGGAGTGCCGATTCCAATTTTTTATTGTATGGAATGTGGTGAGTCAATTGCTACGGAAGAAACATTAAATACTGTTAGAGATTTATTTGCTAATGAAGGGTCGAATGCGTGGTTTGAGAAATCAGCAGCAGAGATTCTACCAGAAGGATTTGAATGTGGTGAATGTGGAGCAGCTGAATTTGAAAAAGAGTCTGATATCATGGATGTTTGGTTCGATTCTGGTGCCAGTCACTCAGCAGTATTAGAGAATTATGATGAATTAGAAAGACCTGCGGATTTATATTTAGAAGGAACAGACCAATATCGAGGATGGTTTAATTCTTCATTATTAACATCGATTGCTTATAAAGGAGAGGCTCCTTATAAAGCAGTAGTTACTAATGGATTTACTGTTGATGCTAAAGGTAAGAAGATGTCTAAGTCAGTAGGGAATGTAGTTTCTCCACATGAAGTAATTGATCAATATGGTGCTGATATTTTGAGATTATGGGTTGCATCTTCTAATTTCAAAGAGGATGTGAGGATTTCTGATAAAATCTTAAAGCAGAGTTCTGAAGTATATCGAAGAATTAGAAATACATTTAGATATATATTAGGAAACTTACAAGATTTTGATCCTAATGAAGATTCAATTGATTATGAAGAATTACTTGAAATTGATAAGTGGGTATTGCATAAATTACAACAATTGGTGGCAGAAGTTACTGTTGCTTATAATGAGTATGAGTATCACAAATTATATCATAAGGTACACAATTTCTGTGCTATAGAGATGAGTTCATTCTATTTAGATGTATTAAAAGATAGATTATATACATCTCCAACTAATTCTAAAAAACGACTAGCAGCTCAAACAGTTATGTATGAAATCTTAACGACGTTAGTTAAGGTTCTAGCACCAGTGTTGGTTCATACAGCTGAAGAAGCTTGGCAGCATTTGCCAGAAGTAAGTAGAGAAACAGAGAGTATTTTCTTAGCAGATTGGCCAGAAGTAAAAGAAGGTTATTTAGATGAGGAATTAGAGAATAAATGGGATAGATTATTGGCAGTTAGAAAAGATGTTTCTAAAGCTTTAGAGGTGGCCAGAGAAGATAAAGTAGTAGGTCATTCTTTAGATGCAGCTGTGGAAATTTATCCATCTGAAAATCTTTATGATTTTCTAAGTCAATTTGATAATTTATCGGATCTCTTTATTATTTCTAAAGTTGATTTATATCAACCAGAAGATGATGTTGGAGAGGATGCTTATTCTGGAGAGGAGACAGCTATTAAAGTAGTAGTTAAACCTGCACCAGGTGAGAAATGCGAACGTTGTTGGAAGTATAGAGAAAGTGTTGGTAATGATGATGAACATGCTAACATTTGTGCTGATTGTTTAGAAGTAGTTAATAAGTTATAAATTAAATTTAAATTGAATTAAACCTTATCTGTTGTAATAAATTTACAGCAGATAAGGTTTTTTTATTAAAAATCTGAAAATAGCAAGGGGAAATAAGGCAGTAAATAGAAATATTAATTATGAATTCAAAATATATTAATAAGAGGAAGGGAAAGATATGATGCTATTTGTAGTTAAAATGCTGTCTAAGTTATTGCTTCCCCCAGGATTATTTTTAATATTGATTGGGATTATATTTGTATTATACAAAACTAATAATAAGAAGTATTGTTTTCGGAAATCAAGACAAAAGTGTATTTGTAATTGGTTAATAATATTATTTCTCTTAATGTATATTTTAAGCTCTTATCCAGGAGAATTAATCTTAGTTAAGCCATTAGAGGATAATTTTGCACCTTTATCAGTATCAAAAGTGAAAACTAAAGTTGATCTCAAGAGTGCAATAGTTGTATTAGGTGGAGGAGTCATTAGAGGAACTCCTAATGGTATGCAAATTGGTAGGACAACCTTAAAACGGCTATATTCTGGTTGGAGGTTACATAAAAAGACAGGTTTAAAGTTAGTTGTTAGTGGTGGAGTTGTACCAGGTGCTAAAAGTGGTTCAGTAGCTGAAACTATGAAAAAAGTATTAAAAGATTGGGGAGTAGCTGATAACCAAATTATTACTGAAAATGAGTCCAAAAACACTTGGCAAAATGCAGTAAATACTTCGGCTTTATTAAAAGATTTAGATTATGAAAAAATAATACTTGTTACTAGTGCAACTCATATGAAACGATCTATGTATTCATTTAAAAAGAATTGGAAATCCGAACTAAAACCTGCTCCTGCGGACTATATTTTAGATAGAGATATTAGTATATTAGATTTTCTCCCTAATAAAGAGTCTTTAGATAACTCATTAACCGCTTTACATGAATGGGTTGGATTACTCTGGTATTTAATATGAAACATATACTTATTATAGAGCAACTAAAAATCAGATGGTTAACCATCTGATTTTTATTATTTAAATATAATTTTAATTAGGTATTAAAAGTCAAGTTCGTTATCAAAATCAAAGATAGTGTCTTCATCTTCAGAAGTGTTTTCTTCATTAACCTCTTCATTAATTTCAGATCCTACAGGTGTTTCAATCGATAAGGTACCAACTTCTTCAATAGGTGCTCCTCCGGCTAATTTACGTACAGCAGCAATGCTTTCTATAGGAATTTCTACTCGTACATTATTATTGATTAATGTAATAAAGTCAGCCATAACTGAACACAGGATTCCTTCGTGACGACAACATCCACCGCCTGCTGTGATAATTACTGCTACATAATCACCGATTTGTTCTAACAATTGATCTTCAAAAGGCATCTTTCTTCCTCCTTTAATTTTTAAAGTTATTTTATTATATATTATGGGTTTGGTTATTATAGTGTTACAAAAATTCCTTAAATTAACTAGAAGGCTTAGGGTAACTCCTTACTAAGTTTATGTATAGATTATCTTATTCTTCTAATACTAATATCGAAAGAATAAATAAAATTAATAAGGAGTGGTAAGATGTCTGCCAAAGCAGGAACCCATATGGAGAAGTATCAAAATTGTTTAGAAATTTGTAATAAGTGTATGAATGAATGTGAATTCTGCTTAGATGCGTGTATGAATTCACCAGATGTAGATAAGCGAGTAGAGTGTATGAGTTTGCTTTTAGATTGTATTGGGATTTGTGGTTTAGCTTCTAAGTATATGGCAGGAAATAGTAGATATGCTAAAGAAGTTTGTGAATTATGTGCAGAAATTTGTGAAGCATGTGCTGATGAATGTGATAAGTTCGATGATGCCCATTGTCAAGAATGTGCTGATATTTGTAGACAATGTGCTGAAGAGTGCCGTAAGATGATAGCAAAGTAATATAAATTAAATTGGCGCCATGACTTTATCTATATAAGCATGGCGTCTATATTATTCATAGAAGTATTAGGGGAGGATAATATGAGTAATACTGATACAGAGAAAATTAAAAAACGTTATAATCGAGTAGCAAGGGTTTATGATATTCTAGAAGCACCTATGGAAATGTTAGCCCAGGGAAGTTTAAGAGAATTAGTCTTTAATAAAACAGAGGGAAAGCTTTTAGAAGTAGGGATAGGAACTGGCAAGAATATTGAATATTATCCAGAGAGAGTAGAAGTAGTAGGGATAGATTTTAGTGAAAAGATGTTAGAAAAGGCAAGAGAAAGAGCAGATCAAACTGATGTGAAAGTAGATTTAATTGAAATGGATGCACAGAATATGGATTTTGCTAATGATACTTTTGATACTATAGTTACTACTTGTGTTTTTTGTTCAGTTCCTGACCCGATTAAAGGATTAAAGGAGATTAAGCGAGTTTGTAAACCAGAAGGAAGAGTAGTTATGTTAGAACATGTTCGTAGTGAAAATTTAATCTTAGGTAAATTTATGGATTTAATAAACCCAATTCCAGTTACATTGTGGGGAGCCAATATTAACCGGAGAACTGTTGACAATATTAAAGAGGCTGGTTTAAAGATAATTGAAGTGGAAGATGTAGCGTCTTCTTTAGTTAAGTTAATTACTGCTCAACCAGAATAAAATATAATTAGTTTGTGATTTATATCATAGAGATTTAAGATGGCTTAATATATTATTTAATTAAGATAATTTTAATATTTATCATTAAATGAATGAGTATTCATTCAAAAAGGAGATGTAATAGTGACTAAGCAGGAATTAATTCGTAAAAATGCTGCAAAAGTTATTGCTCAAGAAGGATATCATAATACAACAGTGCAGATGATTGCTGATGAAGCAGGAGTAGCAGTAGGCACTATTTATAATTATTTCGGTAATAAAAAAGAGATTTTAAATTATATTTTTAAAGTAGAATTTAAAAAGAGAACTAAGTTATTAGATAGGCTGAATAAGGAGGAGATATCGCTTAAAGAAAAGTTAAGGATCTTTTTAGATAATCACTTTACTGCATTACAAGCTAACCCTAATGAAGCGACAGTTTTAGTTCAAGAAAGCAGATTACCTAGCAAATATAGTTTAGAATCTGTGGATAATTTTATAAATAATTTACCACAATTGTTAGCTAAGATATTAAATGAAGCAATAGATAAAGGGGAGATTAAAGCAATTAATCCACAATTAATTGCTAATGCTATCTTTCATGCAATTAGAGGGGTAGCTATTCAAGCAGTCGAAAATCAGGATGATTATGATTTTGAGATGGCTAAAGAAGAATTATTTAATTTTATTTGGTCAGGACTAATTTAATATTAACAAAAAGGAGAGGATTAATGATGGAAATTATTAAGATGGATGAAATTGAGGGTAAGACAAATAAGAGAGGAATTACGGCTAAAAAAGTTTTAAAACATGAAGATGCACAGATTATGAATTTAGTTTTAGAGTCGGGAGATGAAGTACCAGAGCATTCAGTACCGGTTAATGTTTTCTTTTATATCGTAGAAGGTAAAGGAAGATTACAGATTGGGGATGATGAGAAAGTAGTAGAAGCAAAAGATATAATACCATGTCCTCCAAATACTAAGATGTCACTTAAAGCAGATCAAAATGAGCGGTTTGTAGTCTTGAATGTTAAGACGCCTAGTTTGTAAATGGAAATAATAATATGTGAGATTAATTCTAGTAGGTGGTCAATTGACCACCTACTATTTTATTTTTTTAAATTTATTCCTCGAATCTTGATAATTTCATTATTAAGATAGAATTTAATAGAAAAGAAAAAATTATAGATTTTTGTTGTCTCTAGTAATTATATTGTATATACTAATTATGAAGAAATAATGCAGGTGGTATAAAAAATATGAATTAATCATTTATTCTAAATTATAAAGACTAAAGGAGGACTAAAGATGAAGTATAGAAACTTTAAAGGATTAGATTGGGAGGTTTCAGCATTAGGTTTTGGTACAATGCGGCTCCCCCAGGGTGATGAAGGAGATATTGATGAAGAGAAGGCTATTGAGATGATCCGATATGGGATTGACCAGGGTATTAATTATGTTGATACTGCTTGGCCTTATCATGGAGGAGAGAGTGAGAACTTAGTTGGTAAAGCTTTACAAGATGGATATCGAGAAAAAGTAAAGGTTGCTACAAAATTACCTTCCTGGATGATAAAAAGCAAGGCAGATTTAGATGAGTATTTAGATAAACAGTTAGAAAAGTTAAATGTCGATAAGATTGACTTTTATCTTCTACATACTTTAAATAGAAAGTTTTGGGATAACTATAAGCAATTAGATGTTGATATTTTTGAGTGGTTAGAAAAGGTAAGAGATGAAGGAAAGATAGATTATATTGGATTTTCTTTTCATGATGATTATGAGCTATTTGAAGAGATTATTGATGCTTATGATTGGGATTTCTGTCAGATTCAGTATAATTATATTGATACAGAGTTTCAGGCTGGAAAGAAAGGTTTGAAATATGCAGATTCTAAGGATATTCCGGTAATAGTTATGGAACCGTTAAGAGGCGGTAGTTTAGCAGGAGAGATGCCAGAAGATATTCAAAGTATATTTGACCAAGCTGAAACTAAAAGAACATCTGCTGATTGGGCGCTACAATGGTTATGGAATCAGCCAGAGGTGACTATGGTTTTAAGTGGAATGAGTGAGTTAAGCCATGTTAAAGAGAATATAGAGAGTGCTAATAAATCAGAAATTAATAAACTAACTGAAGAAGAAATAGAGTTAGTTAAAAAATTAGCCAAAAAGTATAAGGAATTATCACCAGTTAGTTGTACAGGCTGTGGTTATTGTATTCCATGTCCTACTAAAGTTAGTATTCCACGGATCTTTTCTTTATACAATGAAGCCCATGCTTTTGATTTATTTGAAGAGAAACGTAAAGAGTATAAACGAATTAAAGATGATCAAAGAGCTAGTGCTTGTGTGAGCTGTACTAAATGTGAAGAATTATGCCCACAGGGGATACCAATATCTGAAGCGTTAGTGGATGTAGATGAGTATTTTAATAGTTAGTTATTAGTGGTTAGGGTCAGTGTCAGTGGAGCCAATAGCATTTCTTTTTATCTGACACTGACATTTATCTCGAATTAGTGATGATATCCTTATATTTAAAAGGAGAGTTGGGGCTTTTATGAAGCTACGAGGACATCATTTAGTCTGCCGTTTAAGTTTTAGAGGATTAGGCTATGATGAGCGTTTTGCTAAAACTATGCAGGAAGTCTTAAGAGTCTTTCAGTGGAATCCCAAAGTAAATAAAATCCCGTTATATGGAAATTGATTTTTGAAAGGGGTGAAATAAAAACAAATACTTGACAAAGCCATTTAAATTTATTAACATTTATTAATAAATAATTTATATGAGGTGATATTAAATGAGCGAATTATTTGATGTTGTAAAAAACAGAAGAAGTATTAGAAATTATAAAGATGAGGTACCGGCTAAGGATAAACTTGAAAAAATTATTGAGGGAGCAAATTGGGCTCCTTCTGATGGTAACAGTCAGCCCTGGAAGTTTTATGTTGCAAAGGGAGAGGTTGTGGATGGAATCTGTGACGAGTTTTACAGCTATGCAAAAGAACATATTCCTAATGCTTCCTATATTCCAGAGGAGAAAAAGCAGCCTATGCTTGAATATGCAAAGGATTTTGGAGGAGCACCAGTCCACATAATTGTAAGTTATGAAACTGAAGATGATCCGATAGCAGATGAAGAATCCTTAATGGCTGCTTCTGCTGCAGTTCAAAATTTAATGTTAACTGCTGCTGATGAGGACCTTGGTACTGTCTGGATAGCTGGACATGTAGCCCACAGTGATAGAGTAAAAAATCTGCTCAATTTATCTGAATCAGAAGAAATAGCTGGAATTATACCGATTGGGATTCCTGATATGGATCCTCCTGTAAAAGAGCGTCAGGATCCAAAAGAAAAAACTGAATGGTTTGGATTTTAAGTTAGTATTTCTAAAACATCCAGAAAATTTTCCTGCTGAAAGATAAATTGTATAATTAAATGCACGCGGTGATTTAATAAAAAAATAGACACATACCTGTACCTTTTGTATAGTGTTAATAACCACAAAAACATTAGGAAGGTACAGAATATGTGTCAAAATAATTGTAACACAAAAAGAGAAAAAGGTAGACATCTAAGTTATGAAGATCGCGTAAAAATAGAGCATTTATACAATCAACAGGACAAAAGAGAATCCCATCATTTAGTTCTAGAAAAAGATAGTTATTCAATCAATGATGCCTATAAAAAGTCAGCAAATATGAATTATTATAATAACAGATACCGTCATGGCTGTCTTAATGATATGCCACCAGCAAGATTTTATGAAATGGCTAAAGCAGAAAAAATAGTTGTTGAACCAGTACTAGCCTAAAAGAAAAATGAGAAACTAAGAATGAGTGAGCTTAACAAACATATTTTCCATATTTAGGGGTTGGACCGATAATCACCAATCCACTAAAACAAGGATTGAAACTAGCATCACTGCTAACTGCTGCACCGGTAGTAATTAAGGTATATAATCAACATTCCACTAAAACAAGGATTGAAAGCTAGGAGCAGAGTTCTAAAACAAGGATTAAAACTTATGAGCCCAGATAATGGGCTTATTTTTTTTGTGCGTTATAATCAACATTCCAATATCCAGCCTACAATTCAAGGCTGGTTATAAACGTTTGGAAACTGGGATTTTTTAATTTGAGAGATAGTAACTAGGTACTATAACAAAGATTGAAATTGAAAGATTAAGTCATACTAAATTACTTATATTTCTTCTAATCAATGAGCTAAGTATTAATAAGAATTTCTCAGTAGTTAGAGTAAATTATAAAAATAATCAATATAGAGTAGTATATTTTGAGTATGAAGATTATTTAAAACTGAAGAAGAAAAAGAATACTATGAGAAAATGCGACCACTGCGGGAATTACAAAAATTAATCATAAAAACAAGAGTTAGAGCTGGATTATCACAAACAAAACTAGCAGAAAAGCTTGATACTACTCAATCAGCTATCTCTAAATTAGAAAGTAGTGATAACTTTAATCCGGAACTAAAGACTTTCATTAGAATATTACATGTACTAACTGAAAATATTGAAGAAGATAGTAGTAATGAACTTTATGAAGCTTTTAAAGAAGCTATTAAAAGCCCATTACAAGAAGCAGCAGCTACTTTGAATGAAGAAAGATAAGAAATAAAAATGAAGATAGAAAAATCGTACAGGTTTAGTAGCTAAGTCCCTTTAATTAGGGACTTTTGTTTTTAAAAATGATATAAAATTTATAAAGCGAAGTTTTAATATGAACAAGAAAAAATATAAAAAGTTAGAATTTAATTTTAATAAAGCATTAGTTTAATTTTAATAAAGCATTAGAAAGAACAACAGATAAAAGAAATCTTAGTAAAACTAGTTGAAAATAATGCTAGTGAATAAAACATTATTCTAAATTAATAAATTCATTAAAAAAGAAGGAGATTCATAACCTATGGTTAATTATTTTTAAGATATAGAGTTAAGTTGCAGCAAAAAACATACTAGGAAAGAGAGAGGATAACATGAAAAAACGATTAGGATTCTTCTTTGCAGTTAATGCAGGGATAATTGCTACCATGAGTATTGTATTACAAGGCTTTACCCCAGGATTTATTATTATTCCTTTGCTTGGTAGTGCGGGTGCATTTGTTTCTTTATTTTTTTCTAAATGGTTAGCTAAGAAAGCACATGGTGTATACATAATTGATCCACAAAATTTTAGTTCAGAATTAGAAAAAGATTTATATGAGTTAGTTACTGAATTAAGTAATAAAGCTAACTTATCACAAATGCCAGAAATAGGAATTTATGATAGTCCAGATATGAATGCATTTGCTACTGGGATGAGAAAGAGTAGTTCTATGGTTGCTTTTAGTACAGCTTTATTAGAAAATATGGATTACGAAGGAGTTCATGGTGTAGCAGCACATGAAATTTCCCATATTGCTAATGGTGATATGGTAACAATGACTTTAATTCAAGCAGTAGTTAATACAATTGTATTAATAATTACGTTACCTTTAAGAATTTTTGGTTGGGTAAGTTTATTTTCGGATGAAGCCAGCTTCTTAAGTTACTTATTAATAACTATTGCTAGATTCATAGCAACTTTAATTTTAACTTTTGTAGGCAGTTTAATAGTTAAACTCTTTTCTCGTCATAGAGAATTTGAAGCTGATAAATCTGCAGCAAAATTAATAGGTGGTCAGTCTATGATTCATGCTTTGAAGTTATTAGCCCAAGACACAAAGCAACCCCCAAAGTTACAACAATCTTATGCTTCCCTAAAAGTAAGTTCACCGCGTAAGTTTTTCGATATTTTTTCTACTCATCCATCTTTAGAAAGAAGAATAGAAAAATTGAAGAATTAATTCTTATACTCCTGTGTTTTTAGCAGGAGTTTTTTGTTATATTTTATAATTTAAAGCAAGGAGTAGGACAAGTTATCTAGTAATAATATAGTAGAGACATTAATTGTAAAATTTATCTAATTAGTGTTGGAGGTGGTAGGTCTATATATTAGTATTATTTATAAATGAGTTTATATTGTTATAAGGAGTAAGGGGGAAATTTTTATTAAATTTTAGAAGGTGAGGGGATTAAGAATGAAAAACAAAAAAATAATATGTCTTATTTTAGTTTTGGCATTAACAATAACTCTTTCTTATGCAACGATTGCTAAGAAGGTAGAACGAAAGTATGACTTAGGGGTTAAGTTTGAAAAAGGAGTAGAATATAAATTAAACTCTTCAATCTATCAAAAGGTTAATCAGCAAATGTTAGGTAAAAATATGGCTATGGAACAAACTTTTGATATAGGATATACTCTTAAAGTTAAAGATATAGATTCAAAAAATAATTATAATTTAGTTATGAAGTATACTAAGATGGATTTACAAATAAAGAATATTCAGAATGGTTCACAAGGAATAAATAGCCAGGAATTAAATCAGAAACTTAATAATGAAATGAAAAAGATATCAAAGGCTTTTTTGAATAAAAAAATCACTATTACAGTATCTAATAAGGGTAATATAATTAATATAGAAGGGTATGAAAAGTTAGTTGAAGAAATATTATCTGACATGGAAGATAATACAATGAAAGAAAAAGTTCTTAAGCGAATTATCAATAAAAATTTCATAAAAAGAAATTGGAAGCAACCTATGGGGTATCTTCCTGATCATTCTGTAAGTATAGGTGAAAGTTGGGAAAATAAATTTAAGATGACAGATCCATTAGATATAACAATTATTACTAGTTATACTTTAAAGGATGTTAAAGATGATAAAATAATTATTGATTCAAATAGTAATATTGATGTAGGGAATATAGAATTTAAACAAGAAGGTATGGAATTAGCTTCTAATTTTAATGGTAATCAAACTGGAGAGATAATTTTAGATCGCGAATATAATTGGATAGATGTAGCAACTTTTAATCAAAGTATATCAGGTAAGATTTCAGTTGGTATGAAAAATCAAGACTTTAAATTACCAGTAAAGATTGAGATGACTACCGATGGTAAACTAGTAGGAGAATATACTGCACCTAGTGCCTTCCAAAAAATCATAAATAAAATACGTTTTTGGTAAAATAAAAACTAAAGATAAAGGATAATTTAGAGACTCCTAAACTTATCGTAAAGAATAAAAAGATTATGGATGAGTTCTGTGAAGAATAGTTAGCTAATTAAAAGCTCCTAATCTATAGATTAGGAGCTTTTGAATTATATGAGGTTTAGGAGGTGATTAATCTTGCTCAAAATAGGATAAAAATTACTATGGAATAAATATAAGAAAAAAATACAATCCTTATAAGATAATAATAAATGTTTAAAATTTTTAGATAATTCAAGGGAGAATGCAGGAAAAAAATCTATTATAGAGAAATAAATAATAACAACATGAAAACATGGCGAATATTGTAAGTAAAATGATGTTAAAAGAGTTATTCCAGGTAAGAATTAGCACCACAATTAATCTTAATATTATGAATATTATGAGTGTAAAAAAAGGAGGGGTAGCTGGTAAAAGTTAGGTTACTTATATAAGTATTTAATATTATTAATAATAAGGGAGGGGAATTCATTGAAGAAGTTTGATTTATATCAGCCAACAACAATAGAGGAGACTTTAGGTTTTATAGAAGAACAAGATGATTATAGATTATTAGCAGGTGGAACAGATTTATTGGTTAGGTGGAAAAGAAGTAATTCAACACCTGAAAATGTAATTAATTTAAAGAAAGTTAGAGAATTAAATTTTCTTGAATTTAATGAAAAAGGAATGGAAATAGGAGCTTTAGTAAAGATAGCTGATTTAATTAAGAATGATATTGTTAAAGAAAAGTATCCTGCGTTAGTAGAAAGTTGTGCTAAGCATAGTTCTCCCTTGATTAGAAATTTAGCAACAGTAGTAGGTAATATCTGTAATGCCTCACCTGCTGCCGATCTTACTCCAGCACTATTGGTTTATGATGCACGAATAAAGATTAAATCTAAAGATGGCGAGCGCTTGGTTGAACTTAAAGATTTCTTTGCAGGCCCTGGAAAGACAAAATTAAAGCCAGGAGAAATAGTAGTTTCTATCATAGTACCAGAGCCTGATCAAGACTTAAAAAGTCATTTTCTTAAAGAAGGAAAACGAAAAGCTCATGAGATTGCAATTATCAACTGTGCAGTCAGTTATTTAAATAAAGATGGAGAAATATCTGATTTGAAGATTGCCATGGGAGCAGTAGGACCAACACCAGTCTTTTTAAATGGTTTAGATTGGTTTACTGAGATTAATGAGAATAATCTTGAGCGTTTAAGTCAGGTATTAGAGGATATAGTATCTCCAATTACAGATCAACGTTCTACAGATTGGTACCGTAAAGATGTAATACAAGTTTTAGTTAAACGTGCTATCATTTCAGCTAATTCAATATAAGGGGGTAGTAGATAATGAAGATGCAGATACAATTTACTTTAAATGGAGAGAAGGTAGAAGCAGAAGTGTCTGTTAATATGACTCTTCTTGATTTAATTCGTGATGAATTCAAATTAACCGGAACCAAAAAAGGCTGTGATGAAGGAGATTGTGGTGCATGTACAGTCTTAATGAACGGAAAACCGGTCAGTTCTTGTATGATTTTAGCTATAGATGCTTCAGGAAAAGATATAGAGACTATTGAGGGACTTAAAGGTGATGATGGAGAATTACATCCGATCCAACAAGCTTTTGTAGAAATTGGAGCTATTCAGTGTGGATTTTGCACACCAGGTATGATTCTAACAGCAAAGTCGCTATTAAATAATAATTTAGAGCCAACTGAAACGGAAGTACGTCAGGCTATTTCTGGTAATTTATGTAGATGCACAGGATACGAAAAGATAGTAGAAGCAATTCTACAAGCTAGTGAGTATTTACGAGAGGAGGGGATGTAAGAGATGAATTATACTACTATTGGTAAGAATGAAGTTAAAGTTGATGCTAAAGCTAAAGCTACTGGAGAAGCAAGATATGTTGGTGATATGTATGCAAGGGGAATGTTAATCGGTAAAGTTTTACGTAGTCCTTATGCCCATGCCAAAATTCTTAATATTGATACTTCAAAGGCTGAAAGGTTATCTGGAGTTAAAGCAGTTTTAACATATAAGGACACACCAAAGGTACCATTCAACTTTGCAGCGTTTCCTCCATCAGAAGCAGCAATCTTAATAGAAGATCAATATATCTTTAGTGATAAAGCTAGATTTGTCGGTGATCCGATTGCTGGGGTAGCAGCTGTTGATGAAGAAACAGCTCAAGAAGCATTAGAGTTAATAGAAGTAGAGTATGAGCCTTTACCGACTATTTTAAGTGCTGAAGAGGCTTTTAAGAATAAAGAATTATTAATTCATGAACATGATGGACCTAAAGAACATATTGATGGTAATATCTGTGGTAAGATTCCAGCTGTTATTGGAGATATGGAAGAAGGATTTGATGAAGCAGATTACATTTTTGAAGGCACTTATAAAACTCAGAAAGCTTTTCAAGCTTCAATGGAACCGTGTAGTGCTGCTTTAGCAGAACCAGATATTAATGGACGGATTAAGATTACAACTTCTACACAGATGCCACATTTAGTTAGAAAGATTACTGCTCGGAGTTTAGATATGCCTATTCGGGATGTTCAGATTGTAAAACCTTATGTAGGTGGAGGATTTGGTAGTAGATTAGGCTTGGTTAATGAACCAATTGCAGGCCTGTTAGCTAAAAAGACTGGACAACCTGTTAGAGTAACATATGATCGAGAAGAGTCTTTCTATACAGAATCTAGACATCCAGCTACTATGACTTTAAAGACTGGTATTAAGAAAGATGGAACATTTACAGCTAGATATATGAAGGCATTAGTTGATACAGGTGCCTATGTTACTCATGGTCCATCTTTAACTGCTGTTTTAGGTGGTTGGTTTGTTGGAATGTATAAGTCGCCGAATATTCAACTTGATGGCTATACAGTTCATACTAATACTCCACCAGCTGGTGCATTTAGAGGATATGGTAATCCACAAGTTGCTTTTGCAGTTGAATCACAAGTTGATGAGATTGCTGAAGAACTAGGGTTAGATCCAATAGAAATTCGATTAAAGAATCATCCATGTGAGGGAGAAACTTGGTTATGGAGTAAGATGCCGATTGAAAGTTGTGGTTTAGAAGAGTGTATTGAAAAAGCTACTAAAAGAATCGGTTGGGAAGAAAAGAAGAATAAAGAGAAAAAAGAAGAAGGAACTAAGCGCCGCGGGGTCGGTTTTGGTTATATGATGCATGTAAGTGGAGCTAAACCTGAATTACATGAAAACTCTTCAGCAATAATAAAGGTTAATGAAGATGGTTCAGTAAACTTAACTTATGCTTGTTCTGATATAGGAACTGGATCAGCTACAGCGTTAAGTCAAATTTGTGCAGAAACTTTAGGGGTTAAATTTGAAGATGTAGTTATAACTCAAGATGCGGATACTGACACAGCTCCATTTGAGATTGGAAGTCATGCCAGTAGACAGATTTATTCTGGAGGATATGCTGTTGAACAAGCAGCTAAAGACGCTAAAGATGGCCTATTAGAAATGGCTAGTAAAATGATGGACTGCTCTCCAGAAGAATTAGAAACTGGAGATGGTCATGTGTATCTTAAAGAAGATCCAGAAAGATCATTATCGATTGAGGAGGTTTCTTTTGAAGCTCACTTTGGAGAACATGGTCATCAAATCATGGGTATAGCTAGTACTGAACCGCCAGGAAACCCACCGGTATATGCAGTGCAGTTTACTGAAGTAGAAGTCGATGTGGAGACTGGTAAAGTAGATGTGTTAGATTTTGTAGCTGCTCATGATACTGGTGTTGCCATTCACCCACCATCTGTTGAAGGGCAGATTGAAGGAGCAATTCAACAGGGTATGGGTTATGCATTAACAGAAGATATGCAGTATTCAGATGATGGTCATCCAATGAATGCTAATTTCTCTGATTATAAAGTATTGACATCAGTGGATATGCCAGATATGGATCCAATTGTAGTAGAAGCTGCTTCTGAAACAGGTGCTTTTGGCGCTAAAAGTGTTGGAGAATCTGGTTTAGTCGCTACTGCTCCAGCAATTGCTAATGCAATCTATGATGCTGTTGGAGTTAGAATAAAAGAATTACCTATTACTCCAGAAAAATTATTAGCAGCCATAAAGGAGAAGAATAATACTGAAGGCGAAGTGGCTGCCGCTACAGAACAAGTAGCTTCTACAGAAGAATAATTATCAATAATATTCAAATTTGATAATAAAATGCAAGAATGATCTTAAAGGAGGCCATTAATGGTCTCCTTTATTTTTATGTCTTTAAAAAATATTTTACAGGTATACTAAAATTAATGCTTAAATAAATTATAAGCTTTAATTTTACGTTCTGTACTTAACAATATACTTAATAGATGATAAGCTATATTAGAAGATTAAATAAAAATCTTAAAATAAAAAAATAACTAGTTTATTTCACAGTGTTAAAATCAGGAGGAATAAAAGTGGCTTTATTACAATTAAGAAACGCAACAAAGGTCTATCCCGAAGAAGAAATTTTTCGCAATATCTCCTTACAAATTCAAAAAGATGATAAGATAGGCTTAATTGGAAAGAATGGTACAGGGAAATCTACATTAATTAAAATTTTTAGTGATAGAGAATATTTAGATGATGGCGAAATTTTAACTAGTAATGATTTAGAGATAGGTTATTTAGCTCAAAATGCTGATTTAGAAGTAAATATTACTCTTTATCAAGAAATGTTGAGTGTTTATCAAGGATTATTTAAATTAGAAGAAAGAATAAAAGAATTAGAATCTAAAATGAGTCAAGTTAACGGTAATGATTTAGATAAGATAATGAAGAAATATAGTAGACTACGCCAGGAATATGAAGAAAGAAATGGATACCAATATGAAAGTCAGATTAAAGGAGTACTACGAGGACTTGGGTTTACAGAAAATGATTTTGAAGAAAAGATAATTAATTTCAGTGGAGGTCAAAAAACTAGGGTAGCATTAGCTAAATTATTATTACAAAAGCCAAACCTTTTGCTTTTAGATGAGCCTACGAATCATCTTGATTTACAAGCTAAAGAATGGTTAGAAGATTATTTAAATAGTTATCCAGGTGCAATTATAGTTATTTCTCATGATCGTTATTTTTTAGATGAAGTAGTTGATCGAATCTGGGAACTAGAGAAGGGTAGATTAGAGAAATATGCCGGTAATTATTCATTTTATTTAGAAGAGAAACCACGTAAATTATTAACTTGGAAACGTGAATATGAAAAGCAGCAAAAAAAGATTAAGAAAATGAAAGATTATATTAGAAAGAATAAAGCTGGAGTAGATGCAAAACAAGCTCGTGGTCGCCAAAAGCAATTAAATCGTATGGAAATAATTCCTCCTCCTCCTAGTTTACATATTCCAAAAATTGAATTCAATTTAGAGACTACTAGTGGGGAGGATGTTCTTAAAGTAGAAGGTTTGACTAAATCTTATGATGATGAAGTAATATTTTCAGATATTAATTTTAGGTTATATCGTCGAGAAAAAGTTGCTTTAGTTGGGCCAAATGGCACGGGAAAGTCTACACTTTTTAAATTGTTAATTGATAAGGAAGAATCAGATTGTGGTGAGATTGGATTCGGCGCTAAAGTAAAGGTTGGTTATTATGATCAGGAACAAGATGAATTAACTTTAGGATATAATTTAATACAAGAGATGCAAAAGATTAAAGATGTTACTAAAAGTCAAGCCCGAGACGTATTAGCTCGGTTTTTATTCAAAGGTGATGATGTGTTTAAGAAGATTTCGACTTTAAGTGGAGGAGAAAAGGCAAGGTTAGTCTTAGCAAAATTATCATTACAAGATTATAATTTATTATTATTAGATGAGCCGACAAATCATTTAGATATTAAGTCAAAAGAGATTTTAGAGAAAGCTTTACAAGAGTACCAGGGGACTATTTTAGTTATTTCTCATGATCGTTATTTTTTAGATAGATTAATCAATAAAGTTTATGCATTTCAAGATGATACTTTAGTAGAGTATATAGGGTCCTACTCAGATTATCGTCAAGAGTATAAAGAAAATATAGAAGCTAAAAAAGAAACTGTTATGAAAAAAACGAATGAAAAGAAGGATAAGCAAGATGAAAAGAATCAAAGATTAGATATAGAAGAATTAGAAGTAGAGATTATAGAATTAGAAGACAAGGTTGAAGAATTAGAATTAAAGTTTAATAATCAAGAATTATATAATGATGAAGAAGAGTTAGCTAAATTATCACAGGAGTATGAAGAGACAAAAGAAAAATTAAAAAAATATTATAATTTATGGGAAGAAAGTGTCTAAGTATTTTAGCCCTCATGCCTTAATTTGGTGTGAGGGCTATTTTTTATGCACAGATTATCTAGCTAGTTCATAAAATGTATTAAATTGTCAATGGAGGTGAAGTTAATGCGCAATAAAAATAAAAACAAGAATTTAAAGCTAAGTTATTCACATGATTCTAGATTAGCTCAGGCGTATGTTCCTTATCAGATGTATGATGAAATTTTTTATCCTGAGGAGGCTTTAGAAAGAGGAACACTCTTTCCAGACTTATATTTCCCTTATCAAAGAAAAAGATATTAGAATTTTAAATAAGGAGGTGAAAGTATGACTCGAGAACAGCTTCACATGTTAATAGAAATTATGGAGTTACAATTTACTGTGCATGAGCTTGTATTATTTCTTGACACTCATCCACAGAGTAGGGAAGCATTAGAAGATCATAATAAGTATGCAAATCAATTAAGAGATTTAAAGATGGAATATCAACGAGAGTATGGTCCAATTGTTGCTTATCATCCGACTCAAAAGCCATGGGAATGTGCTGAGGAATGTGGACCTTTATGGGAATATATTTCTACTCCATGGCCATGGCAGATTGATTATAGTTACTAAAAAGGAGGAAAAAATATATGTGGGTTTATGAAAAAATGCTTCAATATCCGGTGGAAGTATCCGGTAATGATTTGGAAATAGCAGGTATGCTTTATGCTCAATATGGAGGTCCAGATAGTGAATTAGCAGCAGGGATTCGGTATTTAACTCAAAGATATACCATGCCTACTGATGAAGCTAAAGCAGTATTAACAGATATAGGTACTGAAGAATTAGCACATTGGGAGATTATTGCTACTTTAATCTATAAATTAACTCAAGGAGTACCAGTTGAGACTTTACAAGAAGCGGGGTTAGGTGCTCATTATGCTCAACACGGTCGAGCGTTATTCCCTCATGATGCTGCAGGAGTACCGTTCACTGTTGCTTATTTACAGTCACATCAAGATCCAATTGCTAATTTACACGAAGATATGGCGGCTGAACAGAAAGCAAGAGCCACTTATGAAAATCTAATTAATCTTACTAATGATCCAGGGGTAATTGATGCTCTTAGTTTCTTAAGAGAACGAGAGGTAGTTCATTTCCAGCGATTTGGTGAGACGTTAGATATTGTAAGAGATTATATGGAGAAACATGGTGATGAATATAATCATAATCATCATAATAATAGACGTAAGTATGATTAACAATTAAATATTAGAATCCTGCTTAGAGCGGGGTTCTACTACATAGAAAATTTACTGGAGTAATCCAGTCTTTTTTATTTTGCAGGAAATTAATGAAGCAGTGAAGAATAGTATAATAAATATAAATGTAGAGGAGTGAATAAAGTATTGGACTTAATAAAAGGGCGTGACACAGTCTTGTTTGATTTAGATGGCACATTACTACCAATTGAATTAGACGTTTTTTTAGAAAATTATTTTCAAGCATTGACTAAGGAATTTATGGATGTAGCTAATCCAAATGAATTCATAAATATGTTAATGAAGGCTACTGGAGAAATGATTAATAATAATGGAGAAAAACTTAATCAAGAGGTGTTTATGGAAGCATTCATTCCACAGGTGGAAATAGATGATAAAACTGAGATTATTGGGCGCTTTGATCAATTTTATAGAGAAAAATTTCCGCTTTTAAAAGAAAACTGGGAATTGAATAATATTTCTTCTGAATTAGTGAAATTATTTAAAGATTTAGGATATCGAATGGTTATAGCTACTAATCCTTTATTTCCTAGGGAAGCTGTGGTAGAACGGATGAGATGGGTAGGATTAAACCCTGATGATTTTGATTTAGTAACTAGTTATGAAAATATGCATTATTCTAAACCGAATTTAAAGTATTATCAAGAGATAATGGACAAGGTTAACACGTCTCCACAAAATTGTATAATGATAGGGAATGATGTGCAAGAAGATATGGTGGTAGGCAAATTAGGGGTGACTACTTTCTTAATTAATGATTTTCTTATTAATCGTGAAAGTAAAGAGCAATTTGAACCAGACTGGCAGGGAAGTATGGTGAATTTAAAATCACTTGTTAAAGATAAATTTTAGTGCATTAACTACTTATCTGACAGCCTGCCATGTTAATATCTATTGCACGAATATACCATTCTTCATTCAACTTTAAGAATTTAACTTTAACAGTACCTAATGCAGTAACAGTACCGACAAGAGCAGATTTATCTATGTAAGATTCTGCACATAGTTCGCCTGTTAAAGTAGCTGAATTGCCGGAAATTGAAATGCTTCTATTTAAAATTTTATTTATTTTAGTGTCTACATATTGCCAATTCTTTTTTGCCTCTTTTACACATTCATCTCTATTATCATATGTACCAGCTATCTTAAGCTGTTTATTAATGAGAATAAAGACAGGACTGACTCCATGAACCGAGATTGAAATAGGTTGATTAGGTACAAATAAAGTGTGTAAAGTTTTAGGATTCTCTGTAATATTAGTTAGTAAATACTTGTTCATTCGTTGATTAATAGCTATTTTATCAGGATTAGAGAATTTAGAAATATCAAATTCTTTTTTCTTCATTTCCAAAAATTTTGATTGGTTAAAGTTACATACTCTATTACAACCTATCAATAGGCTAATAATTAAAATAATTAAAATGATTATTAAATATTTCTTCATTATGACAACTCCTTGCTTGCTAAGTTACTCTACTATGAATAACATTCTATATTAAACTAATTCTATCCTGCATTTTTGGTTAAATAATATATTTGGCATAAATAGAAAATAACTAAAGTAAAAGGCCATTCCAATATTGGAATGGCCTTTTACTTTAGATGATTATCTTCCTCGCATCATACCAGGACCAAATCCTTGACTTCCTTGCATCATATTGGGACCAAAATTTTGGTTACCTTGAGACCCCCATCCATAACCATTCATCATTCCTGGCCCATGCATCATTGGACTAAAGCCAGACATCATTCCAAACATGCCGGAGTTACAACTTTGCCCGTATTCTTCAAAACAATCTTTCATGGTGTCTAATTGGGCAAGCATATAATCTGCTTGAGCTTTTGTGATTAATCCTTTTTCTAATTGTTTTTCAATATAATCTTTTTGGAATTGGTAATTTTTTTGAGGTAGATTATCATCTATCTCTTCATAATAATTTTTCATTGCATTTAATCTTTCTAACATATATTCAGCCTGTCGTTCAGTAATTAAATCTCTCTTTAATTGTTTTTGAATATAATTCTTTTGAAATTGATATCTTTTTTCTAGCCAGTCATTTTGATTTGCCTTTGCTACATTATTTTCTTCTTTAGTATCTGGGACTACTTGAGCTTGATTCTTATTTGAACATCCACTAAAAATAGTAACTAAATAAATAAAGGTAAGGCTGAGCACAAGTAGAGTCAATATTTTTTTAGTCTGTTTCATATTTTTCCTCCTTTCTATATTAATATCTATAAATTTAGTATCTATATTTGCTAAGATGATTATGTTTTTAATCATCAATAAAAAACAGGGCAATATTCAAATTAATGTTAGAATTACTTAAATTAACTTTGAAGTAAGATTAATAGTGAATATTGGAAAAGATTAATTTAATAAATTAGAGGATTTTTGGGATAAAATATAATCGAAATAATCTTAAGGAGGAGAAAAGATGAACATAGGACATTATGACTTTAATAAAGTAGTAGATTATAGTTATGAAGAAGCATTAGAGAAAACAAAAAGTGCACTAAAAGAAGAAGGATTTGGAGTTTTAACAGAGGTTGATGTAAAAGCTACTTTAAAGAAAAAATTAGGAAAAAATTTTAAAAAGTATATGATTTTAGGAGCATGTAATCCCAATTTTGCTTATGAAGCATTAAAGTTAGAAGAGGAATTAGGATTACTATTACCTTGTAATGTAATTGTTTATGAAAAAGAGACTAGTGACGTAGTTGTATCTAGTATAAATCCTGAAAAGGCTTTAAATATTGCTGGTAATGAGAAATTATTGAAAGTTGCTAATCAAGTGAGTGAACATTTAAAAGGAGTAATAGAGAAAATCTAAGTTATATAAAAACATATGATGGAGTTAGTATTTCTCATACTTGGTAAATATAAGCCTCATGAAACTATACCTTAAAATTTTAAAGTATGGTTTTTTATTGAATAGTAGTTATGGGAAAAGCAAAGAATAAATTAAAGAAGTTTAAGTAGGAGGAATTAACATGGATAAAGAAAGCTTTGACCGTGAAAAAATGAAAGAAAGTTTTAAAGAAGAGATAGGATTTATTCCTCCAGGTGTGATGACTGGAGAGGTTTTAGGTGAAGATTTTCAAAAGATTATTTCAGATTACCATCATATCGTTTGGCGCGATGAAGTGATTCCATTAAAATACAAATACTTAATCGCAATATCTTCAGCTGTTTTTGGTGACCATGAAGCTAGAGCTAAACTAGAATTGCAAAAAGCAATAAAATATGGTGCTACTAAAGAAGAAATAATTGAAGTGCTGCGACAGGTTGTGTGGTTAAGAGGAGCACCTACTTTAGTTAAAATAGCTCCAATTTTATCATTCATGGATAAACTTTTAAAAAACAAATCAAAAGAGTAAAGGGGGAAAATAATTTGCAAGCAATAGATTTATTAGTAAAGGAACATGATAATATAAAAAGAGTATTAGTAGTGGCTCGTAAGTTATGTATTAATATATTAAATACCGGTGATGTTGATTTTGAAGCATTTTACGATATTATAGATTTTGTTAGAAATTATGCTGATAATCATCATCATGGTAAAGAAGAAGATATTTTATTTGAAAGAATGGCGGGCGAATTAGAAAAGGATGTAGAAGAGATTACAATTGCTGCCATGCATTCAGAGCATGATTTTGGCAGATACTTTATTAATAACTTAGAACAAGCATTAAAAGCAGTTAAAGATGGAGATGAAGAATCAAAAATTGATATAATTGCCAATGCTATTTGTTATGCTGATTTGCTTAATAGACATATATTTAAGGAGAATAATATTGTCTATAATTATGGAAAAGAGAATTTAAGTAAAGAATCTTTAGATGAGATAGGAAAAGAATGTAAAGTGATTGAAGAAAATGCTAAAGATAAAGGGGTTCAAGATAAATATATTAATTTAATAGATAAATTAGAATCTCAAATAAATAATGATTAAATTTGAGTCTTCCATAGAAGGAAGACTTTTTTGTTTAAATATTTTCTTTTCGATAGGTTGACCAACCTAAAATATCGTAGACTAGTCAGTATCCTAATATGGATTCAATAATTTGACTTAGACCTAATAAATAAGCTAGAGTTGCTATTAAATTACTTTCAAATAAACCTAAAAATCCACTGGCAATTAAAGTAAGGCCAATAATCATGCGAATTACTCTATCAATTGATCCAATATTCCTCTTAAATGAGATTTCCATGTTTTGCCCCCTTTACCTTCATGTTTAATTTTATTATCACCCCTTAAAATTATATTTATACTTATATTTCTACTCGAAAGTAAACACTAAAATTAATCTCTATTTTAATTAATTAGAGTAATATTAATAAGAGAGCAAGAAAAGTGTCATAATTTAAATAGGAATATTATTAACATAGGAGGTAATTTAATTATGATAAAGAATCAGAATCGTAATCCAAACCATTTAATAAATGAAAAAAGCCCCTATCTTTTACAGCATGTTTACAATCCAGTTGATTGGTATCCATGGGGAAAAGACGCATTTAAGAGAGCTAAGGAAGAAGATAAGCCAATTTTTCTATCAATAGGTTATTCAACCTGTCATTGGTGTCATGTGATGGAACGTGAATCTTTTGAAGATGAGGAAGTAGCTGAAGTTTTAAATGAAAATTTCATATCAATTAAAGTAGATAGAGAAGAGAGACCGGATGTTGATAATATTTATATGGCTGTTTGTCAGACTTTAACTGGTAGAGGAGGATGGCCTTTAACAATCATTATGGATCCTGCTAAGAAGCCTTTCTTTGCTGGAACTTATTTTCCAAAAAAGTCTCGAAGAGGACGGCGAGGTTTATTAGAAATTTTAAATAAGATTCAACGGGCTTGGATGAATGATAGGCAAGATCTTATAGATTCTAGCGAGAAAATATTGAATGTATTACAAAAAAGAAGTGATTCCCATGTTACAGGAACTCTTTCTAAAAAAGAAATTCATGATTTAGTTTATGATACTTTTAAACGATTAAAAGCAAACTTTGATAATAAACATGGTGGTTTTGGAACTTCTCCAAAATTCCCTACACCTCATAACTTGATGTTTCTATTACGATATTGGAAATTAATCGGTGATCATGAAGCATTACAAGTGGTCCAAAAAACGTTAGATAGCATGTGGAGAGGTGGAATTTACGATCATATAGGTTATGGATTCTCTCGATATTCGACTGATAGAAAGTGGTTAGCACCCCATTTTGAAAAAATGTTATATGATAATGCTTTATTAGTTATAGCTTATCTTGAATTATATCAGATTACTAATAAAAAAGATTATGCTCAAATAGCAAAGGAAACTTTAGATTATATAATGCGTGATATGACTTCACCAGAAGGTGGTTTTTACTCTGCAGAAGATGCTGATTCTGAAGGAGAAGAAGGTAAATTTTATGTTTGGACACCGGAGGAAGTAAAGTCAGTATTAGGAGAAAAAGAGGGAACAAGGTTCTGTGAACTTTATAATATTACTTCAGAAGGTAATTTTGAGGGAAAGAGTATTCTTAATTTGATAGGAAATAAGCGAGGTAAGATAGCAATAGATAAAGAATTTGCTCAACAACGACAAAAATTATTTGAAGCCAGAGAAGAAAGGGTTCACCCACATAAAGATGATAAGATTTTAACTTCTTGGAATGGATTAATGATTGCTGCCATGGCAACAGCTGCCCAAGTGTTGGATGATAAAAAGTATCAGGAAGTTGCCGAAAGAGCAGTAGACTTTATTTCAAAAAATCTAAGACGTGAAGATGGTCGATTGTTAGCACGATATCGTGAAGGAGAAGCTGCTTATTTAGGATATGTTGATGATTATGCTTATTTGGTTTGGGGGTTAATTGAACTCTATGAAGTTAGCTTTAAGACTAAATATCTTAAGATGGCTAAAGAATTGAATCAAGATATGTTAAATTATTTTTGGGATGAAGAGCATGGTGGCCTCTATTTTTATGGTGAAGATAGCGAAGAATTAATTACTCGTCCTAAAGAGATTTATGATGGAGCAACACCATCGGGCAATTCTGTAGCTACTCTAAATTTATTGCGTTTAGCTAAATTGCTAGGAGATGAAGAATTAGATAAGAAAGCTGAAGAACAGTTTAAGTTCTTTAGCGGGAAAGTTAAACAGAATCCAACTGCTTATACTTATTTCTTATCAGCTTTATTATTCATCCAAAATAATGGCAAGGAAATTGTAATTACTGGTGAACGTGACCATGCTAATACTAAAAAAATGTTAGATGGTTTAAGAAAGAAGTTTACTCCATTTACAGTTACTATATTAAATACTGAAAATGAAAATGAGAAATTATCAGAGTTAGTACCATTTGTAGCAGATCAAGAATCAATTAGAGATTTGCCAACAGCTTATATCTGTGAAAATTATGCTTGTGAAGCACCTATTACTGATATTCAAAAGTTTGTAAAAAGGATTAATAGTTAATGAGACTATTTTAAGAAGTCAAATATTTATGGTATAATTGTTTACTAGAATATAAACAATTGAAGCTAAATGTTGTATTAGGAGGGAAATAGATGCGGGAGATTTATAACCTGTTTGGTGCTAATGGTAAAGAGATGGCATATAAGTTATTAGAAAATATGGATTTAGAATTAAATGAAAAGATGATATGACTAAGACTTACATAAGTGGGGGAATTAGAAATAGATAAAAATAAAACTATGGATTTTGCAGATTCTGGTGCCCAAAAGGTTGCTAATATAACTAGATATATTGAAGAAGATGAGGCTTGTTCTGCTTGTTTTGGTAGTTTAGTTCATGCTTTGCAACGAATTGATGAAAAGTATGGGTTACCTAAAAAATATGATTCTATTTATATTGGACAGGGTTTTCAAAAAGAAGCAGTGGCTAGCTTAGGAATAGGAAATTGTACTAAAATGGCTAAGGATAATGTATTAGGTTGTCCTCCAGATGCAAAAGAGATTGTAGATAAATTAGTTAAATATTGGAATTTAGAATCGTGATTTCACCCCCATCTTCTAAATGGATAACCAACTTACTTTTTTACAAAAATATTACATAAAAAGTATTTTTTATATACAATGTATAATATTATATAGTAATATGTTATATATTGAAACCCAAATCTTAACGTTATGATTTATTAATTGCAAAAAGGTGGGATAGGAGTGGAAGACTTACTACAAAGATTAGTTGACCAAGAAGTTGACTTTAGTAAGAATTGGGCCGGAGTATTAGATAGTCTACATGACCTTGTTGTCTATAAGGATATAAATTATAGAATAATATGGGCTAATCAAACAATGTTAGATAAATATGATTTATCACTAGATGAAATTAAAGGTGAATATTGTTATAAAGCATTACATAATCGAGACGATATCTGTGAAGGATGTATAGTAGAACAAGCACAAGAAACAGGTAAAATTGAGGAAGGGAAGCGTACAAATTATCAGGGAGAGATATTTTTACAGAGAATATATCCCATGAGGAATAATCAAGATAAAGTAATAGGTTTTTTTAAGATTGGTTTAAATATAACAGAAAGAAAACAGTTACAAGAAGAATTAAAGTATAGTAAATTAAAGAATGAGTTTTTTGCTAATCTATCACATGAGTTTAAAACTCCATTAAATTTAATATTCTCTGGATTACAAATGTTAAATTTACATTTAAATAAGAATTTAAAGATAGATAAAGATGAGAAAAGTGACAGATATTTAAATGTTATTAAGCAAAATAGCTATAGGCTATTGAAATTGATAAATAATTTAGTTGATATTAATAAAATAGAATCTGATGCTTTGGAATTAAATTTAGAAAATCATGATGTAGTAGATTTAATTAAAAAAATAGTTTTATCGGTTGAGTCATATGCAAAAGAAATAAATAGAGAATTAAAATATGATTCAGAATTAAAAGAAAAGATAATTGCTTGTGATTTCTTTAATTTAGAAAGAATTATATTAAATTTAATTTCAAATGCGATAAAATTTACTGAAGAAGATGATGAAATATTAGTGAAAACATATGAAACAGATGATTATGTAGTAATTGAAGTTAAGGATACAGGGATTGGTATCCTAGAGGAAAAACAAGAGATAATATTTAAACGATTTGGACAAGTAGATAAATCTTTTACAAGAAATAGTGAAGGAAGTGGAATAGGTTTATTCATTGTTAAGTCACTTGTTGAGATGCATGGTGGCAGTATAAAAGTAGAAAGTGAATTAGGTAAGGGAAGTAGATTTATTGTAAAATTACCTAATGAGAAGTTACCTCAAGGTGATAATCACCAAATTGAAAAACATCTTATAGATAAAGTTAATATAGAGTTTTCAGATATATATTCTTAAATAAATTTCTTAAAAAAATATAGAAAAAATCACTGGAATCATCTAACTAAATTCCAGTAATTAAAATTTATAATAACTGTAACTCAATCGAAAAAATAAAATTTATTTAAGGAAAACTTGTTTATTTGTCGAAAGTTATTTATAGAAGTTTCATTAAGAAGGGAGGAATTTTTATCGGAGTTAGACATTAATTTCCGATAAAGAGATAACATGGAAAATATAGCTAATATGGCAAAGTGTTATTTTAAAAAATATGAAGTAGAAGATGTTGTTTACCAGGAAACTACTGTATTATTTATTCTTGAATCACCTCATACTCAGGAGATTAAATATGGTTATCCTGTAGCTGGTAATTCAGGATTAGAAATGACTAAATTTATTTATGGGGATGATAAAGATGATGCTTTTGGGAAGATTGTTGGCCAACCTAAAAAGCATCAAAAAGAATATAATAATATAAAGAATTTTGGATTATTAAATGTATCACCAGCACCTATGCAATTAGGTGGACTTAAAGGTTATGATTTAACTGTTGAAGATAAAGAAGTAGGAGAGGTTCTAGAGAAATTGAGAGTTAATTACAAAACAAAAGAACATAGAAATCAAGATTGGAATCAAATAAAGAAGATCATATTAACTGACTTTAAAGAAAGATTAGTTAATCAAATAAAAAGCATACCTCAGCTTAAGTATTTAGTTCCTTGTGGTAAACTAGCAGCCACTTATTTAGATTTAATTAAAAATTCAAATGGAGTTATTCAAGAGAAGGGAATTATTTCAGAAATTCCCCATCCTTCTTTTAATCAGTGGAGCCGCTATAAAACAATGAATAAATTAAAAATCATTTTGAAAGAAATGGGTATTAAATAAAATTAAATTTTTTAGAAAAAATGAAGGGATTATTAAATTAATCATGAAATAATAATATAGGAAAAAGATAGGTCGTAAAGAATAAAATGTATAATTATTTTTAATTAAGTAGGAATAATATTAAATTATTTTGAATATCAGTATAATAAAAGAATAAATCCTGGATGAATCTTAAGGGAGAGAGCTAGTCAGTATGACTAGACGCCGAAGGGGCAAGGAAGACAGAATCTTCTTAAACTCTCAGGCACTAGGACCTTAAAGAGGACGGGACTTTGGACTGATTAATTTGATTAGGACAGAGGAGAGTTTAAAGTTAGTTATACTAGCTTATCTCTCCTCTGTTTTTTATTACTTTAATATAGTTCATGGATTGGAATAATAATTAATAAGTAAGTTATAAATATTAAGTGAGTATAAAATAATAACCATAGAATTAAATATAATTAAAAAAATTAATAAATGATGCAGGAATTATGTCATAAAAAGTGGAATAATTAAGTATAATAATATTGTTTATATGGTAGAATAGAATACTCTATTAAAATTTAGAATTATATTAGTTTATAGACCGGATGAATCTTAAGGGAGAGGTCTAGTCAGCATGATTAGACGCCGAAGGGGCAAGGAAGACAGAATTTTCTTAAACTCTCAGGCACCAGGACCTTAAGAGGACGGACTTTGGACTGATCACTTTGATTAGGACAGAGGAGAGTTTAAAGTTAGCTATGCTAGCTTATCTCTCCTCTGTTTTTATTATTTAATAATGTTGTAATTATTTGAATTTTATAAATAATATAAAGATGAGGATAATATAAAAAGGGGGAGTAAAATAATAATAATTTAAAATTAAAAAAGGAGGGAGTTAACAAATGAGTGATAATGTAAAGAAGACTCCACTTTATCAAAAACATGTTGATTTAGGTGGAAAAATGGTTGAATTTGGTGGTTGGAATATGCCGGTTCAGTATAGTGGAGTAATTGATGAACATAAGGCAGTTAGAAATCAAGCAGGACTTTTTGATGTTTCTCATATGGGAGAGATTAGAGTTACTGGTAGTAATGCTCTAACATTTCTACAAAAGTTACTAATTAATGACTTATCTACAATAGAAGATAATCAGGTTCAGTATACTATGATGTGCTATTCAGATGGAGGAGTTGTAGATGACCTGTTAGTTTATCGTTATAATGATGAAGAGTTTTTATTAGTAGTTAATGCCTCCAATATAGATAAGGATTATGAATGGATTAAGGAGCATGAAGAAGAGGGAGTAGAAATTATTAATCAATCTACTGAAGTGGCAGAAGTAGCCTTTCAAGGGCCATTGGCTGAAGAAGTGCTTCAAGAATTGACTGATTTTGATTTAAGTAATATTAAATATTTTTGGTTCGAAGATGGTGTAAAGATAGCAGGAGTGGAGGTCATAGTATCTCGTACTGGATATACTGGTGAGGATGGTTTTGAAATATATACTGCTAATGAAGATATTAAACAAGTTTGGGATGCAATTTTAAAAACTGGAGAAGATCAAGATGTTATACCAGTTGGTCTAGGAGCTAGAGATACTTTGCGTTTTGAAGCTACACTTCCTTTATATGGTCATGAAATAGGTAAAGATAAAAATCCATTGGAGGCTGGGTTAGGATATTTTGTAGCCCTAGATAAAGATGTAGAATTTATCGGCCAAAAGGCTTTACAAGAGATTGAAGAGAATGGATATGAACGTAAATTAGTTGGTATAGAAATGATTGATCGTGGGATTCCACGAGAAGGATATGCATTATTAAAGGGTGAAGAAGAGATTGGTGAAATAACTACTGGTTCTTATGCCCCAACCTTGGATAAAAATGTAGGGTTAGGTTATGTTAAAACAGAATACGCTGAAGTAGGTAATGAGCTTAAGGTGCAGATTAGAAGAAGAGAGTGTAAGGTTAAAGTGATAGAATTACCATTGTATAAGCGTGACAAGTAAAGTTATTAACTTTGCTTAATTAAATTTAAAATAAAAATGGAGGGATAAGAAAATGGAAATTTTAGATGAATTATATTATACTGAGGATCATGAGTGGGTAAAGGTAGAAGATGGCAAGGCTTATGTTGGAGTTGCTGATTATGCACAGGAGGCTTTAGGAGACATTGTATTTGTAGAATTACCATTTGAAGGAGATGAGTATGAAGCTGGTGATCCTGCAGGGGTTATTGAATCTGTTAAGGCTGTGTCAGATTTATATATTCCAGTAAGTGGAGAGATTTTAGAGGTTAATGAAGAACTACAAGATGCACCTGAAAAGGTAAACGGAAATCCATATAAAGCTTGGATGATAGCTATTGAGTTGTCAGATGAAGGAGAATTAGATGATTTAATGAATGCAGAAGATTATGAAAAATTCTGTGAAGAAGAGGAGGAATAAACCTAATGTTTCCTTATCTACCCCATACTGAAGAAGATAGAAAAGAGCTGTTGGCAGGAGTTGGAGTTGAGTCGATAGATAAATTATTTACAGATATTCCAAGAGATGTTCAATTAAATCAAGAACTTAATTTGGAGGCGCCTCTTTCAGAACTAGGAATTAAGAGAAGAATGAAAAGGCTAAGCGATAAAAATGAAGATATGACAGAATATACATCTTTCTTAGGAGCAGGTGTTTATGATCATTATGTTCCTAGTGTAGTAGATCATATTTTATTAAGATCTGAATTCTATACTGCTTATACTCCTTATCAGCCAGAGATTAGTCAAGGATACTTACAGGCTATTTTTGAATATCAAACAATGATCTGTGAATTAACGGGATTAGATGTAGCTAATGCTTCTATGTATGATGGAGCTAGTGCTGTAGCTGAAGCAGCTTTAATGTCTACGGCTATTAAGCGTAGAAGAAAAGAAATCGTTGTTTCTACTACTGTTAGTCCAGAAAATAGAGAAGTATTAGATACTTATGGTAATGCCGCTGATTTAACAATAAAAGAAGTAGATTTTACAGAAGGAATTATTGATATAGAGCAGTTAAAAGATACAATTAGTGAAGAAACTGCTGCTGTAATTATTCAAAGTCCTAACTTCTTTGGACAATTAGAAGATGTAGCCAAATTATCTGACATTGTTCATGAAGTTGATGCTCAATTCGTAGTAGCTACTGATCCGATTTCTTTAGCTCTTTTAGAAGCTCCTGGTAATCTTGGAGCTGATATTGTAGTCGGTGAAGGACAAAGTTTAGGAAATAATCTTAATTTTGGAGGACCACATTTTGGTTTCTTCGCTACTACTAAAAGAAATATGCGTAGAATGCCAGGACGGATTGTTGGTGAAACAGTAGATGATGAAGGTAATAAAGGTTATGTTCTAACTTTACAAACAAGAGAACAACATATTCGTCGGGAAAGAGCAACTTCTAATATCTGTTCTAATCAGGCTTTAAATGCTCTAGCAGCTACAGTATATATGACTGCCTTAGGTAAGCAAGGTTTAAAGCAAGTAGCAGAGATGTCTTTAAAGAAAGCTCATTATGCTGCTGAAAGAATTACAGAATTAGATGGTTATGAATTAGCATTTGATGGGCCGTTTTTTAAAGAATTTGCTATTAAAACTACAAAGCCTGTTTCTCTAATTAATGATGAATTGTTAAATGATAAGATTGTAGGCGGTTTTGATTTAGGAAAAGATTATTCTGAATTAAAGAATACTATGTTGCTAGCTGTAACTGAAAAGAGAACTAAAGAGGAAATTGATGAGCTAGTACAAGGATTGGAGGGGATATAAAATGAGAAGAGAGAAAGAATTAATTTTTGAATTAGGTAAAGAAAATAGAGTTGGTTACTCTCTTCCTGAAGATGAGTTTGCGGAAGTGAATGTGGAAGATCAAATTCCTGAAGAATATCTGCGTGATGAAGCCCCTGAATTGCCAGAAGTTAGCGAATTAGAAGCAGTTCGACACTTTACAGAGTTATCGACTAGAAATCATGGAGTAGATAATGGCTTCTACCCTCTAGGTTCTTGTACAATGAAGTATAATGCTAAAGTAAATGAAGATGTAGTAAGGTATCCAGGCTTTACTAGTACTCACCCTCTACAGTCTGAAGATATGGTACAAGGAAATTTAGAACTAATTTATGACTTAGAGCATAAGTTATCTGAAATTACCGGGATGGATCGGTTTACTATGCAACCAGCAGCTGGAGCTCATGGTGAATTAACCGGTTTAATGATTATTAAAGAATACTTAAGAAAAATTGGAGCCGATGAAAAGACAGAAGTAATCGTTCCAGATTCAGCTCACGGTACTAACCCAGCAAGTGCTTCTATGGTTGGTTTTAAAGTAGTAGAAGTGGAATCTAATGATAAAGGATTAGTAGATATAGATGCCTTAAAAGAATCAGTTAGTGAAAAGACAGCCGGATTAATGTTAACTAATCCTAATACATTAGGATTATTTGAAGAAGATATCTTAGAGATGGCAGAAATAGTTCATGATGTTGGTGGCTTGCTTTATTATGATGGTGCTAATATGAATGCAATCATGGGTAAAGCTCGACCAGGAGATATGGGCTTTGATGTAGTCCATCTTAATCTTCATAAGACATTTGGTACTCCTCACGGTGGAGGAGGTCCAGGCTCTGGTCCAGTAGGAGTTACAGAAGAATTAGCTAAGTTCTTACCAAAGCCTTTAGTTGAAAAAGACGGCAGTGATTATTCATTTAATTATGATATGCCAGATTCAATAGGTAAGGTTAGATCTTATTATGGTAACTTCGGAGTGGCAGTTAAAGCTTATGCTTACTTATTAGCCTTAGGTGCTGAAGGGGTAAAAAGTGTCAGTGAAGATGCAGTGTTAAATGCTAACTATTTAAAAGAAAAACTAAAAGATGATTATAAATTACCTTATGATAGAGTCTGTAAACATGAATTTGTGTTTTCAGGTGATCATCAAAAGGAAAATGGAGTTGCTACATTAGATATAGCAAAAAGATTATTAGACTTTGGTGTACATCCACCAACTATCTACTTCCCATTAATTGTTCATGAAGCATTAATGATAGAGCCAACAGAGACAGAGAATAAGGAAAGCTTAGATCAATTTATAGATGTTATGAAGAAGATTGCTAAAGAAGCTAAAGAAGATCCAGAAAGAGTTCAGGCGGCCCCACATAATACTGTAGTAGGTAGATTAGATGAAACTACTGCTGCAAGAAAGCCGCAGGTAAGATGGAAGTCAGAGAAATAAGTTCTAGTTTACAAAATAAGTTAAAAGAAGCTTGGGAAGTTCGTTGTAGGAACTTCCCTTCTTTTATTAAATTTGAATATCCGAGTAAAACAAAACCAATTAGTTTAACTGGTAATGAGTGCAGCCTGGATTGTGCCCATTGTGGAGGGCATTATTTAAAACATATGGATTCTTTAGAGGAATTTCAAGTTCAAAGCCAAGAAGATGTTAAAAGTTGCTTAATTAGTGGTGGATGTGACCCAAATGGAAAAGTTAATCTTACTAAAAATTTAGATGAATTAAAGGAAATTGCTGATAATAAAAGAACTAATATGCATGTAGGATTAGTGGAAGAAGAAGAAATAGCAGAAATTAGTCAATTAGCCGATGTTGTCTCTTTTGATTTTATAGCTGATCAAGAGACTATTCAAGAAGTATATGGTTTAGATAGAAGTGTGGAGGATTATATAAATACTTATCAAAAATTAAAAAAAGAAGTAAAAGTACTTCCTCATATCTGTATTGGTTTAAAAGGAGGAGAGCTTGCGGGAGAGTATGAGGCTTTGGAGGTTTTAGAAGAATTAGGAGCAGATGGATTAGTTTTCATTGTATTTATTCCTACTAAAGATACTGAATATGCCGATTGTACTCCACCTCCTTTAGAAGAAGTAATAGAATTACTAACTATGGCCAGAATTAAGTTTCCAGAAATCCCTATCCACTTAGGCTGTATGCGGCCAAAAGGTAGATATCGGGCTGAATTAGATTACTATGCAGTAGAAGCTGGAGTCAATAAGTTAGTAGTGCCTACTAGCTTTGGAGTTAAAAAAGCAGAAGAACTGGGACTTACGATCGAAAAGGGAGAGGAGTGTTGTGTATTATGATTAAATTATCAGCAGGAACAGCCAATGTATTAGGTCTAAAGAGATTAAAGACGGATGCTCCTCCTACTACCGCATACTTAATGGCTGGTGAAGGTTGTAAGAATAGTTGTGGATTTTGTTCTCAAGCTATTACTAGTGATGCTAATAAAGATAATCTATCAAGAATTAGATGGCAGGAGTATGAGATTAATAATATAGTTGCAAACTTAGACCAAGCAGCAGAGGATGATAAGTTAAAGCGAACATGTATTCAGGTAGTAAATAATAAAGCAGTGAAGGAATTATTGCCAAGTCTTTTAGAAAAAATGAATTCTAAAGTTGAATTACCTGTTTGTGTTTCTAAGAATATTAATTCTTTAGATGAAATTAATAAACTTTTAGATTCAGGTGCAGACAAGGTTAATATTTCCCTTGATGTAATTAATCCTAAGGAGCATACAAAGATTAAAGGTGGTACTTATCAAAAGAAGTATAATTTATTGACTGCAGCAGCTAAGAGGTTTCCTGGAAAGATTTCTACTCATATAATTATTGGCCTAGGTGAAAGTGAAAAGGAAGTAATAGAGCTATTATTAGAATTAAAGAAATTAAAAGTTGGGATTGCTATTTTTGCCTTTACGCCTTTACCAGGAACAAAGTTAGTTGATCATCCTCGACCAGAAATAGATAAGTATCGTCGAATCCAAATTGCTAATTATTTAATTAATAAGTATGGTTTTAAAAAGAATGATTTTGGTTTTGAGAATAATAGGTTAATAAGAGTAGAAGCGACTGATGCAAAACTTTTAGAAATATTATCTACTGGTGAAGCTTTTGAAACGGTTGGATGTCCTGATTGTAACCGACCCTATTATAATGAAAAACCAGGGGGGACTATTTATAATTATCCACGAAAATTAAGATCTAAAGAAATAAAAGAAGCTATTAAAGAGAGTAAGTTGGTGACTATAGATGGCTAAGATGAAATGGAGATTATTGAATACCGGTTATTCTACTGGAGATATGAATATGGCTTTAGATGAAGCCATATTAAAGTCTGTAAAAGCAGGAGATGTTCCACCTACAATCAGATTTTATGGTTGGGATCCAGCAGCTGTTTCACTAGGTTACTTTCAAAGTTTAGAAAAAGAGATTGATATAGAGGGCTGCAAAGAAAGAGGAGTAGATATTGTTCGGCGATTGACCGGTGGTAGAGCAGTGCTTCATGATGATGAATTGACTTATAGTTTAGTAATTTCGGAAGAACTTAATTTTTTGCCAGATTCTATTATTGAATCTTATAAGATAATTAGTCAAGGATTATTAGCAGGATTACAAGAATTGGGTATAGAGGCTAAGATGGTTTCTTTAGCAGATAAAAAGAAGAAATCAGGTAGTCAAAGTGCTGCCTGCTTTGATGCTCCTTCGTGGTATGAGATTTCTGTAGATGGTAAGAAGCTGGTAGGAAGTGCTCAAACTAGACGAGATGGAGTTATCTTACAGCATGGTTCTATTCTAAATACTCAAGACGTTGATAAATTAATGGATACTCTTAAATTTAAATCTGACCGAAGAAAAGAAAGGTTCAAAAAGATCTTTGCTAAAAAGGCAACTACTATTCAAGAGGCTATAGGTCAAAGCTTTACTTTAAAGGAATTATCTATTGCTTTTAAGAAAGGTATGGAAGAAGGAATGGACATTATTTTAGAAGAAGGACAATTAACGGAAAAAGAATTAAGTTTAGCTAAAAAGTTGGCAGCAGAAAAGTATAGTAGTCAAGATTGGAACTTTAAGAGATAGAATAGTTTACTAGGAGGGATAGAGTATGAAAGAATATGATATTGCAGTTGTTGGGGGAGGACCTGGTGGTTATGTAGCGGCTATTAAAGCGGCCCAATTAGGGGCTGATGTCTGTTTAGTCGAAAAAGAAGATTTAGGTGGAACTTGTTTAAATCGAGGCTGTATTCCGACTAAAGCATTGACCGCTAGTTGTGATGTTGTCAGAAATATTAAAGGAGCTAGAAGATTTGGAATAAAAGTTAATGATTTTGAAATTGATTGGTCAAATGTGGCTAAAAATAAAGACCGCAAGGTTAGTCAATTAGTTAAAGGTATTGAATACTTAATTAAGAAGAATGATATTGATTTTGTTTCTGGAACTGCTTCTTTTAAAGAAAAGAATTTATTAGAAATTTCCGATAACGATGAAGTGTCTGAAGTAAAAGCAAAGAATGTAATTATTGCTACTGGATCTCAACCAAGGGTAGTACCGGCCTTTAATTATGATGGAGATAAGGTAGTGACTAGTAAAGAACTTTTAGAATTAGAAGAATTACCAGAGAGTCTTTTAATTATAGGAGCTGGAGTAATCGGATGTGAATTTGCTTCTATTTTTGCTACAGTAGGCGTTAAGATAACTGTTGTAGATGTAATGTCTAGATTATTACCAACTGAAGATGAAGAGATTAGTAAAAATTTAGCTCGGGCTTTTAAAAGAGCTAGAATTAAGACTAATCTAGAAACTGAAATTCAGGAAATAAAGACTGATGAAGAAGGAATTGAAGCGATTATTGGAGATAGAGATTCAATTGAGGCTGATATGGCTTTAGTAGCTATTGGTAGAAAGCCTTACACTGAAGGTCTAAATTTAGATGCTATTGGCTTAGAAACAGCAAATGGAGTTATTGAAGTTAATGAGTATTTAGAAACCGCTGTTGAAGGAATTTATGCTATTGGTGATGTGACAGATGAGATCCAATTGGCCCATGTTGCTTCTAAGCAAGGGATGGTAGCAGTGGAGAATATTTTAGATGAAAAGCAAGAGATGGACTATCGGGTAGTACCAAATACTATCTTTACTCATCCGGAAGTAGCAAGTGTCGGCCTAAATACTCAAGAAGCTGAAGAGGCTGATATTGAAATAGAAGTTGGTAAGTTTTTCTTTAAAGGGAATGGTAAGGCTGTAACCCTTAATGAAACTCAAGGATTAGTAAAAATTATTATGAATGCTAAGGATGAAACTATTTTAGGAGGCCATATTGTTGGTCCTCACGCTTCAGATTTAATTCATGAGATAGCATTAGCAATTAAATCTGGGTTAACTGTAGAAGAATTGACAGATATGATTCATGCTCATCCTACATTAGCTGAAGCAGTATTAGAGGCGGCTGAAGATACAATGGGAACAGCTATTCATGGCTAAATGATGGGAAATTATATAAAAATAATAAATAATATGCAGGAGATTTCATTTAGTTATAGAAATAAAAGGTATGTAATTTAGTAGCTAAACCTGATTACTTTATATACTTGTTTACTAATTTTAATCATTGAAATTATTTAATCATCGAAATTATCTGCAGAATTATTTACAAATTGAGTGATCAGATCTGGTCACTCAATTTTTTCTATATATAATTCTGAATATTATAACAAATTACAGCAATTACATTTAAACTCTTACTTATGAGGTTTTATAATTTTAAAAGGAGGCTTTAAATGGTTAATTTAAGGGATGTAGAAGAATTTATTCAGCAGGTAGCTGAAGCATTTGCGCCGGTGTTAGATTATGAAGTTGCTGTAATTGATGATGCATTAGAGGTTTTAGCAGGTACTGGACGATATCAAGAGGAGATAAATACACAATATGGACCAGGTTCTATGACAAGGAAACTTATATCTGATCCTGATCAAAAAGCATTAGTAGTAGAAGATTCTAAATCTAGTGATTTATGTGAGGAATGTGATGATAGAGAGAGTTGTCCTGTTTGGGCAGTTATTATGTGTCCAATTGTATATTCTAGTGAAGTTATAGGTTCATTATCTTTAATGGCTTTCAATCAAGAACAACAAAAAAACTTAATTAGTAATCGTTTAAAATTAATTACTTTTTTACGAAAAGTAGCAGAATTCATTACTAATACTTTAGGTGAAAAAGCGATGAAGAGCCAAGTAATAGTTATGGCTAACAAATTTAAAGCGGTAATTAATTCAGTACATGAAGGTATCATTGCAATCAATGATCAGCAACAGATTACGCATATTAATCAATCAGCTAAAGAGATACTGAAAATTGGAAAGGAGCAGATTGGAAAAGATATTAGTATTTTATTTTCTGATTTTGATCTAGATGAAGTTTTAAATAATATGAACGAAGGTAATTATTTAGAAACTAGAATCAAATATAGACAAGAGAATAAAAAAATGACTTTAATCTCTAATATAACTTTAATTGAAAATGATAATAAGAGAGCAGGAGCCACTATATCTTTTAGAGAATTAGATGAGATAAAAAAATTAGCTAATAAGATCATTGCTAAAGATAATCAATTTACCTTTGATAATATCAAAGGTACTAGTGAAGAGATTACAAAAATTAAAGATGATATGCAAAGGGTTGCACATACTGATTCTACCGTTTTAATTCGTGGTGAAAGTGGAACAGGAAAAAGTATGTTTGCAAAAGCTATTCATGAAGAAAGTGATAGACGTGATGAATCTTTTATTGAAGTTAACTGCGCAGCTATTCCAGAGTCTTTATTAGAATCAGAATTGTTTGGTTATGAAGAAGGAGCATTTACAGGGGCTAAAAAAGGTGGAAAGCCTGGTAAATTTGAATTAGCTCATAAAGGTACCATATTTTTAGATGAAATTGGAGATATGCCTACTCATTTTCAAGTTAAATTACTAAAGGTAATAGAGACTAAAAAGATAGAAAGAGTAGGTGGAGTAGAGTCGACTGATGTTGATGTAAGAATTCTTGCTGCTACACATCATAACTTAGAAGAGATGGTTCAAGAAGGTGATTTCAGAAAAGATTTATTTTATAGATTAAATGTTATTCCATTTTATATCCCTCCTTTACGTAAAAGGAAAGAAGATATTACCCTTTTACTACACTTATTCTTAAAAGAATATACTCAAACATTGCAAAAAGATATAATTGATTTTACTAAAACAGCAAAAAAGGAATTGCTTAATTATTCATGGCCAGGGAATGTGCGAGAATTAGAAAATACTATTGAATATGCCGTCAATCTTGAAACTTCAAATTATATTACTAAAGAGAGCTTCCCAGATCGAATTATAGAAAATGAAACCTCTTTTGAATTCGAAGATAATTCTATAATTCCTACTATTAGTGAATTAGAACAGAAAGCCATAATTGAAGCATTAAAAGAATTTGGCACAAGTGGTAAAGCTAAAAAGAGAGCAGCTAAAGCATTAGGAATTAGTAGAGCTACTTTATATCGGAAGATTAAAAAATTTGATATTGATTCTACCCATATTGATATTGAGGCTAAGCAGATAAAAGAATTATCATAGGTATTTATTATTGTAGATGATTCTCATTATGAAATAAATTCTCAAAAATATAAAATGCATTTAAACCCTAATGTAATAGGGTTTAATAAAGATTGATTAACAAAGACATCTCATATTGAGATGTCTTTGTTAATTATATTAAGCTAATTTATCGTTTTTGAAAGGATATTTCCTTTAATTAACCACTTATTTAATAAATTATAATAAAAAAGCATATCTCATTAAGTTTGGTATAGAAATTGCATATAAAGTTAATAGAGAACAGAATAATTAAATTATGATTTAATTCTACCATATTACATTATTGAAAAGGATTTTATTGACAATTAGACTGCATTATATAAAAAGGAGGAAAAATATGATTAAACAAAAGGTTTCAGTTCAAGAGATTTTGTCAAGTGAAGATGTAGAGATGATTCATGAGGCATCAATGGATTTATTAAAAAAGACAGGAATAGAAGTTTTACATGAAGAAGCACGAGATATTTTTGAAAAAAATGGTGCTAAGGTTGACGGAAATCGCGTTTATTTATCACAGGATATCATTGAAAGTGCTTTAAAAAAAGCTCCGGAATCATTTACATTAAATGCTAGAAATCCAGCTAATAATGTGATAATTGGTGATGATAATTCAGTAATAGCTCCAGGTTATGGAGCACCGTTTGTAACCGATTTAGACACTGGGAGAAGAAATTCAACTTTTGAGGATTATTTAAATTTCACAAAGTTAGCTTCCGCTAGTGACCACATTGATATAGTAGGTGGAGTTTTGGTAGAACCGACAGATATTCCGGATGAAAAAAGACATGCTAAAATGCTCTATGCAGGAGCTAAATATTCAGATAAATGTCTAATGGGAAGCGCTTTAGGTAAGAAGAAAGCACGGGATTGTTTTAAAATGGCTAGTATGCTTTTTGGTGAAGATGAGATCATAGATGATAAACCTATAGTAATTACTTTAATAAATACGACTAGTCCATTAAAGTATGACCATAGGATGTTAGATTCATTAATAGAACATGCTAAATATAATCAAGCGGTTGTGATTGCTTCTTTAATTATGGCTGGTTCTACTGGACCTATGTCCATAGCAGGAACTCTTACCTTACAGAATGTAGAAGTATTAGCTGGGATTGTTTTAGCACAGATGATTAATCCTGGTACCCCTGTGGTTTATGGTTCTGCTACAACTATTACTGATATGAGAACAGCTAATTTAGCCGTAGGGAGCCCGGAATATGCTAAATTTGTAGGAGCAACTGCTCAATTATCTAGATATTATGGATTACCTTGTCGAGCTGGTGGGTCTATTACTGACTCTATTATGGCCGATGCACAGGCGGGATATGAATCGATGATGATGTTTATGTCTACAATTAATCATGGATTGAACTTTGTATTACATTCTGTTGGACTCTTAGAAAACTATATGACCATGTCTTATGAAAAATTTATTATTGATAATGAAATCTTAGGGATGATAACTAATTACCAAGCAGGTATTGAGGTCAATGAGGATACAGTTGCTAAAGAAGTGATTAAAAATGTGGGGCATGGAGGGCATTACTTGTCATCACCTCATACTATGGAACATATGAGAGATTTTAGAGATCCTATTTTGAGTACAAGAGCTGGTTATAAATCAGACGATGATTTGATTCCTGCCGTTGAACGAGCTAATAAAAAATGGAAGTCAATTGTAAAGGGTTTTGAAGCTCCAGAATTAAATTCTGATATTGAACAGAAGTTAATTAATTATATGGAAAGTATATAATTAATTAAAGGTTAAGCAGTCCGATTTATTCGGGCTGCTTTTCTAATTCTCATTTTGAGATGAAATATCAAAATGAGAATTAGTCTATAACTATTGAGATATAAGGATTCATAGATGATTATTTTAAAAAAATCTCAAAGTTAGATAATATATCAAAAATATTCTGACTTTTTAGAAAGAAATAAATAATTCATATTAAAAAAATATAGTTTTAATTCCTATTATATGGTGGTTGATGGTAAAAATACTAATTATAATCATGATTACTCAATATTTGGCATGAGTGTTGCATTTGTATTATAGTGAAGCCAATAATGATTTTTTATCTGATTGTGATATTGATTAAATTGCCTAATTTTAGTATTAGAGTTAATTAGGAGGTGATTTACTTAAAAGTAAACTTAATTATGATTAAAATGAATGAAAATTAATAAATTAAAAAGGAGGAAAAATAATGTCAGATTTTGAGAAGTTAAGCGATGGTGTAATTGCTGGTGAGGTTGATAGAGTAGTTGGTCTTACTCAAGAGGCAATAGATGATGGATTAGAGCCAAAGAAGATTATTAATAATGGTTTAATTGCAGGAATGTCTGTTGTTGGCCAGAGGTTTAAAGATGGAGATATGTTTGTACCAGAAGTAATGATGGCAGCTAAAGCAATGAAGAGTGGAGTAGAGTTAGTGAATCCATTACTAACTGATGGGGAGACATCTTCTAAAGGAAAGGTGTTATTAGGAACAGTTGCTGGTGATTTACATGATATCGGTAAAAACTTAGTTGGGATGATGATGGAGAGTGCTAGCTTAGACGTTATTGATTTAGGAACAGATGTTGATCCAGAAGAATTCGTAGAAGCTGTAAAAGAGCATGAACCAAATGTATTAGGAATGAGTGCTTTATTAACAACAACAATGTTAGAAATGCAGAATACAATTGAGTTATTAGAAGAAGAAGGATTAAGGAACTCACTAAAAATTATTGTAGGAGGGGCTCCTGTAACTCCGGATTTTGCTGAAGAAATTAATGCAGATGGTTGGTCTCCGGATGCTGCTTCAGCTAAAGATCAAGCTTTAGAATTAATTGGTTAATTATCCTAATTAATTAAGCTAAATTGATGATAGATATTCTGTGAAAGGAGAGATGAGTTTATGGAAAAGGTGACAAGCAGTAATTTTAAGGCTAATGCTTCAACAGTCTTAGAGGTATTAAGTGAAGATCAATGTCAAGAAATTTTATCAGCTGCTATGGAGGTTTTAGAACGAACTGGAGTTGTGTACCATTATGATGAAGCTCTTGAAACTCTAGATGATGCTGGATGTTATGTAGATGGAAATCGAGTACGGATTCCAAGTAGATTAGTTGAAAAGGCATTAAGAAGTGTACCATCTAGGGTAACTTTATATAATAGTAGAACCAAAGAACCAGTATTAAGATTAGAAGGAAGTAATGCATATTTTGGAACAGGGTCTGATACTCCTTACTTTATTGATCCTTATACTCAAGAAAGAATCAAAGCTAGTGAGGAAACAGTAAAGATGGCTACTAAAGTAATAGATGCTTTGCCTAATTTAGATTTCGTAATGTCTTTAGGAATTGTTCAAGATGTACCACAGCCAATTTATGATAGATACCAATTTCGAGCTCAGATATTAAATACATCTAAACCGATCGTTACTACAGCAACTGATGTTGATGGTTATGCTGATATTATTGAGATGTGTGAAATTGTTGCCGGAGGAGAAGAAGAATTAAGACAAAAGCCATTCATGACTCTTTATGCAGAACCGATTTCTCCATTACAGCATGATAATGATGCTTCTAATAAATTAGTATTAGCTGGTAAGAAGTCATTACCTGTTGTTTATACACCATGTATCATGGCAGGGGGAACTGTTCCAGCAACTTTAGCTGGAGCTATGGCTAACGGTTTAGCAGAGAGTTTAAGTGGATTAGTTCTTAACCAATTAACTAATGAAGGAAATCCATTCATTATGGGTGGAGTATTTACAATTATGGACATGGACACTACAATTTTCTCTTATGGTGCTCCAGAATTTGATTTAATGCAGGCAGCTTTAGCTGATATGGCTCATTATTTAGGGATTCCAATGTTTGGTACTTGTGGTTGTACAGATTCTAAAGTTGTAGATGAACAGGCAGCAATTGAGGATGCAATTTCTATTTTAATGACTGCTCAATCAGGGGCTAATTTAAATCATGATGTAGGTTATATTGAACATGGTAATGCTGGTTGTTTAGAGAATTTAGCAGTAGCTGATGATTTAATTGGCATGGCTCGAAGAGTAGTTGATGGGATTGAAGTTACCGAAGAAACATTAGCACTTGATGTTATTGATGAAGTAGGGCCAGGTGGACATTTCCTTAGTCATGAACATACAATGGAACATTTTAAGGAGGAGACTTGGTATCCAGATTTATTCCAACGAAAGCGGTATGGTGAGTGGGTAAATGATGGAGAAAAGACTCTTACTGATCGGGCCAATGATAAGGTTATTGAAATTCTTGAAAATTATGATCCTGAGCCATTACCACAGGATACTGTTCAAAAATTAGATGATATAGTTAAGAGAGCAGAAAGTAATTTAGATATTTGACCAGAATAATAAACCCATAATCTTAGGTGAGGTAGAAGCTACCTTGCCTAAGATAAAATATAATTCATATTTAAGAAGAAAGATAATGCATATTGTTATACTGAGGAGGATATCCCATGAAAATAGCACTGGGAATCGATACCGGTGGAACTTATACTGATGGAGTGACAATGGATATTAATGAAGGGGTTATTCATGATAAAGCAAAAGCTCTCACAACTCGTCAAGACCTTTCGATAGGTATAAATAAATGTATTAATAATCTTGATAGCATAGATTATAGTGATATCGAGATGGTATCACTCTCTACTACTTTAGCAACTAATGCTACAGTTGAAGGGCAAGGCTGTGAAGTGGGATTAATTTTAATTGGATTTGAGCCTGATCGTGAGATTCCAACAGAATATGTAGCCCAAATAAAAGGTGGACATAATATTAAAGGCAAGCCTAAGGATGAATTAGAACTTAATGAAGTCAAAGAAATAGTTGATGAAATGAAAGGTAAAGTAGATGCATTTGCTATTTCAGGTTATTTAAGTGTGAGAAATCCTGAACATGAAGTGCAAGTAAGAGAATTAGTTAAGGAATTAATTGATTATCCAGTGGTTTGTGCTCATGAGTTGACTTCATCTTTAGGGATTCATGAACGTACTGCTACTGCTGTCTTAAATGCTCGATTAATTCCGATTATTACTGAACTTATTGAAGCAGTAAAGGAGAGTTTAGCTAAAAAGAATATAGATGCCCCCTTGATGATTGTTAAAGGTGATGGTAGTTTAATCAGTGAAAGAGTAGCTAGAGAAAAGCCGATTGAGACAGTATTGTCAGGGCCAGCATCTAGTTTAATAGGTGCTACTTATTTAACTGACTTTGAAGATGGGATAGTAGTAGATATGGGTGGTACTACTACCGATGTAGCTTTTCTACGAGATGGTACTCCAACTCTTAATAAAGAAGGTGCTATGGTTGGTGGCTGGTTAACTAGAGTGCAAGCAGTAGATGTTGCTACAATTGGGATTGGTGGAGATAGTCATATCCAAGTATCTAAAGATGGTTTGCTTGAAGTTGGTCCTCAGCGTGTATTCCCTATTTCTTGGGCTGTAGCAGAACATAAGCATTTAAAAAAGCAGTTAATGGAGAATAAGAGAGAAGAATACTTCCCAGTTAGCTCACAACCTACAGATATTTTATTCTTCATAAAAGAACCATTACATGTTGATCTAACTAGTACGGAGTCTAAGATTATTAAATTAATTCAAGATAAACCTCAATCTCTATATCATTTAGGGAAGAAATTAGAAAAAGATCCTAATATATTACCGTGGGAAAGATTAGTAAGTATTGGCTCGATTCATCGGGCTTCGTTGACTCCTACTGATATCCTCCATGCTACTAAAAAATTAGAAATTTGGAATAATCAAGTTGCAGAAATTGGAGTAGAAATGGCAGCCAGTAGATATGGCACTGAATCTCAAGAATTTATCAAAGCAGTTTATGAAGAAATTTATTATAAGATTGCGTTAGTAATAAGTGAAATGTTACTTAAGAATCAAGAAGTTCAGTTTGACTGGGAAGAGGATAGTCTAACAGAGTTTCTTTTAGAGAAGATGTTTAAAAGAGTAGAAGAACAAGATGAAGGTGGATTAATTGAATTTTCAGGCAAAATAGATTTACCTATTATTGCTATCGGTGCTCCAGTAGAAGCTTATTTTCCAGAAGTAGCTGAAAGATTTAATACTATATTAAGGATTCCATCCCATTCAGAAGTAGCTAACGCGGTAGGTACTATTACTGGTAAAGTAATTGAACGAGTTGAAATCTTAATTAAACCAGGAGACCAGCGTGGTTATGTAGTTCATCTTCCTTGGGAAGTAAAGAGATTTAATGAGTTGAAGGATGCTGTGGAATTTGTTAAAAAGGTTGGGAAAGAATATGTCAAAGATATAGCTAAAAGGTCAGGAGCAACTGATCTTAAAGTGACAGTTGATCATGAAGATGTTTATAGTAGTTTTTCCCAACTAGATCCAGATAAGAAAGATTTATATGTAGAAAGCAGATTTAAAATTGTAGCTATGGGACGGCCAAAATTACGGTAGCTTTCTTACTATAACATTATATTATTATTGCATTCATAGTACGACTTTAGTTTATTAAGAATAAGTAAATTTTAAGGAGGTATTAACTTATGATAGTTATTGGCGAGTTAATTAATACTAGTAGAGATGATGTGGAACCAGCTGTCAAAGAAAGAGATGCAGAGTTTATTCAAAATTTAGCTAAAGAACAAGAAGAGGCAGGGGCAGATTACATTGATGTTAATTGTGGGACATTAATTAGAGAAGAACCTGAAGCTTTAGAGTGGTTAGTTAGTACTGTACAAGAAGCTGTAGATGCACCTCTTTGTATTGATAGCCCAGATCCAAATGCTATTAAGAAAGGATTAAAAGCTTATGAGCATGAGAAGCCAGCAATAATTAATTCTATTACTGCTGAAGAAGAGAGATATGAAGAAATACTACCATTGCTTAAAGAGCATAATGCTGCTGTAGTTGCTTTAGCAATGGATGATAGCGGTATGCCAAGCGACGCTGATGATAGAATTAGAGTTGCTTCTAAATTAATCGATGATTTAATAGCTGATGGAATCGCTTTAGAAGATATTTATGTTGATCCGATTATTCAGCCGATTGGAACGGATGATGGAATGGGTGTTCATATTTTAAATGCAATTGATGAAATTACTAATAAGTATGAAGAAGTTCATATTACGTGTGGCTTAAGTAATATTTCACACGGATTACCTAATCGGCAATTATTGAATCAAGCTTATTTAGTATTAGCTATGAGTAGAGGTTTAGATAGTGCAATTATGGATCCATTAGATGATAAAATCATGTCATTAGCTACAGCTTCTGAGACACTTTTAGGTAATGATACTTATTGTGCTAATTATATTAAAGCTGCTAAGAGTAATAAGTTAACTATTTAATAGCAGCTAAAATAATAAAGATATTGATAGCGCAATATTATACAAGATGTTTGTTTTTTACTATAAATTATCAGAAAATTAACATAATACTTACTAAATGAGTAATCTTTTGAGGGTGATAAATAACAACTATCACTTTCATATTCTAAATAAATTTAAAGGAGTGATATTAATATGCCCAATCCACAAGAAGAGATAGGGGCAAATTCTACAAAGAAAAGTAATGACGTAGATCCTGTTGTATTCTGGCCTTCGGTTATAATCTCCGCTATATTAATCATGTGGGGGATTGTAGCTAATGAAAGCTTTGGTAATGTAGTAAATAGTGTCTTTGATTTTTTAGTAGGAAAGTTTGGGTGGTTTTATCTATTATTTGTTTCTGGAGTCTTAGTAGTTACTTTAGTATTAGGATTAAGTAAATTTGGAAATATTAAATTAGGAAAACCTGATGAAGAACCAGAATTCAGTACAAGATCATGGTTTGCAATGCTTTTTAGTGCGGGGATGGGAATTGGACTTGTTTTTTGGGGAGTTGCTGAACCGATTTATCATTATGCCAGCCCACCATTTGGAGATGGGGAGACTGCTAAATCTGCTTTGTTAGCCATTAGATATTCTTTCTTTCATTGGGGCTTGCACCCTTGGGCTTTATATTCTCTATTCGGGATGATGATTGCCTATTATGGCTTCAGAAGAGATATGCCACAACTACCTAGTTCTACCTTATATCCATTATTAGGGAAGAAAGGAGTTAAGGGGATTGCAGGTAAAGTATTTGATATTTTAGCTGTATTTGCAACTCTTTTTGGTATTGCAACTTCTTTAGGGCTAGGAGCACAACAAATTAATAGTGGACTCCATACATTATTTGGGGTAGCTAATAATAATACAGTAGCAGTAACTATCATTGGTATAGTGACAGCGGCATTTATTCTATCGGCAGTTACAGGTCTAGATAAAGGAATTAAAATTTTAAGTAATATAAATATTTCTTTAGGCTCACTATTATTACTATTGATGATTATTGTAGGTCCTACTGTATTTGTTTTTGATTACTTTACTCAAGGTTTAGGTGGATATTTTCAGAATATCTTTGATATGAGCTTCTTTACTAGTCCTATAAGTCAGAGTAAATGGCCAGGTTGGTGGACTATCTTCTATTGGGCTTGGTGGATTGCTTGGACTCCGTTTGTAGGAGGGTTTATTGCGCGAATTTCTAGAGGACGGACTATTAGAGAATTTGTAGTAGGAACATTGTTTTTACCTACTCTTGTAAGTTTCTTTTGGTTAGCTGTTATGGGAGGGTCAGCGGTATGGATGGAACAGTTTGGTGCTGGAGGTATTGTTGATCCAGTAAAAGCTGACATAGCTTCTGCTTTTTTTGTTTCCTTAGGTAAATTTCCTTTAGGTAGTATTATGAGCATGATTGCAACTATATTAATTGGAACATTTTTTATTACTTCTGCTGATTCTGGAACATTTGTAATGGGAATGTTAACCACTGGAGGAAGACTCAATCCTTCAACTCGAGTTAAAGTTACTTGGGGAATTGCTGAAGGTTTAGTGGCAGCTATCTTATTATTAGCTGGTGGTTTATCAGCTTTACAGACTGCATCTATTGCTGGAGCATTTCCATTTATGTTCTTCATGTGTATTTCAATATTTGCTTTCTTTAAAGCTTTACAAAAAGATTATATTAGTTTAGAAGAAAATGGTGAATTTATTGGTAGCATAGACTTATAATTGAATATAAAAAACTGCCCTTAAGTAAGGGCAGTTTTTTTATGAATTTGCTGCTGTATTTACAATTTTACGAATATAATCCATAGTGAGTTCAGTAGCTTCTTCTGCTGAATAATCTACCCGCTTATTAATAAGTAAAGAAAGCATACCTTGATAAGTTAACATAATCATTTCATCGATTTCCATAGCTTCCTTCATTGAGAAGTAACCTTCTTTTACACATGATTTAATTGCTATAGTAGTTCGTTTTGATAAGTCAGTTTCTAAAATCATAGGGATTAATTCTTCAGGTGGATTTCCCATTTCTTCAGGAAAAAGGGAATAATAATTTTGCATTAAATCTTCAGGCCGATCGCCGATATCTGCAGTAAAGATTGCATAGTAAATTTGTGGATTTTCAAAAGAATATTTACAGAAGCATTCCCACATTAATAGGAATCTTTCTAAAGTATCATCACTTTGATTCATATAATCGGGCATATTTTGTACATAATCACTAATAAATTTCATTCCGGCAAAAAAGATTAATTGATTCCGATTATCAAAATAATTATAGATAGTAGCACTATTATATCCGGCAATTTTAGCAACCTTTCTAATAGTTACTGCTTCAATCCCCTCTTTTTTAACAATTTGAGAAGTTGCATTAATAAAAATTTTCAAAGTGCGTTTTTGTTTAATATCATCTGGTTTTACTTCAATCATTCTTTTCACTCCCTCTTCACTTATATTTTTAGTATATTTTAAAATCAATAAAATTTAAAGGTAAATAAGTAAATTTTTTAATTTTATAGCTTATTTCAAGTATAATACAAAAAATATAATTTATTAAAAGGTATAGATAACTTTATATGGTAATTAATAGATTAAATGCAACTTTAATAAAGTATAACTAATTCAAGTAGAAATGAATGTTATCTTATGGTTAATTTTAAGTAAAATAGGGGGAGTAATATGGATAAAATTACTTTTATTGCACCTTATCAAGAATTAGGTTTATTAGTAGAAAGAGTTATTAAAGATTTTCAAGAAAATATAGAAGTCAAGATTGGACGAATGGGAAAAGGGGTTAGATTGGCTAAAGAGGCAGAAGAGAATGGATCTGGAGTAATAATCAGTAGAGGAATCACTACTTGGAAGATAAAGGAAACGAATATAAAGATACCGGTCATTGACTTGCCTATAACTGGATATGATTTACTTAGGACTTATTATGAAGCAAAAGAAAGCGGTAATAAAGTAGGAATGGTAGATATTCCAGAGGTTATTCAAGGAATTGAGAGTATTGAAGAAATTATAGGTTGTAAAGTATGTAAAATTTATTCATATAATATCGAAGATATTGAAGAAGGAATAAATCAATTGTATAAACAAGGTGTAGATATAGTTATCGGGAAAATTATTATGATTAAATTAGCTAATAAGCATGGTATGAAAGGGGTAAATATTAAATCAGGTCGGCAAGCTATACTTCAAGCTATTCGAGAAGCAACTAGTGTTTTAAAAGCTACAAAACAAGAAAGAGAAAGAGTTAAACAAGAAAAGAAAAGAGTTAAACAGATGAAAGCAATCTTAGAATTTGCTCATGAAGGGATGATAGTTACTGATAAGTTGGGAGTTATTAAATTATTTAATCCTATAGCAGAGGAAATAACAAAGATTGATGCCCAAGAGGCAATTGGGAAGAAGATTAATTCTATTAATTATAAATTTAAGGTAGATAGGGTTATTGAGCAAAGGAGAGCCGAGACTAATCAAATAAAGAAGATTGCAAATAAGAATGTAATTGTTACTAAAGTTCCAATTATTGTAGAAGGAGAAGTAGTAAGAGTAGCAGTAAATTTTCAAGATATATCAAAGGTGCAAAAAATTGAACATAAAATTCGTCGTGAATTTTTAAATAAGGGTCATGTAGCAAAGTATTCATTTAAAGATATAATTGGGAAGAATCAGAACTTTTTAAATACTATAGAACAGGCTAAAAAATTTGCTAAAGTTGATTCTACTATATTAATTCATGGAGAGACTGGTGTGGGTAAAGAATATTTTGGACAAGCAATTCATAAAGAGAGCCTAAACAAGAAAGGACCTTTTATAGCTGTCAATTGTGCTGCTTTACCAAAAAGTTTATTGGAAAGTGAACTCTTTGGTTATGAAGAAGGGGCTTTTACAGGAGCAAAAAAGGGAGGAAAACCAGGACTATTTGAATTAGCTCATGGAGGAACAATACTTTTAGATGAGATTTCAGAAATGGCCAAATCATTACAAGCACGTTTATTAAGGGTTTTACAAGAAAGAGAAGTAATGCGTTTAGGCGATGATAAAATAATACCAATTGATATTCGGGTTATAGCTACAACTAATCGTGATTTGTTTAAGATGATTGAAGAAGATCAATTTAGAGAAGATTTATTTTATCGAATAAATGTTTTGAATTTACGTATTCCAGCATTAAGGGAGAGAAAAGATGATATTCCACTATTTGTTAGTAAATTTAAACAACAGTTTTGTCGACGATTTAATAAGTCAATTCCTAAGATCACTCCTGAAATTATGAAGATATTACAAAACTATCATTGGCCAGGTAATATTAGACAATTAAAAAATGTGATAGAAAGAATTGTAATTTTGACTACTGAAGGTGAATCGATCTCAATAGAAGTTATTAATCAAGCTTTGCAAGATTTTAGTTTTGAAGATTATTCAATTGAACCTTCTAAAGAATTAGATCCTACATTTGATAACTTAGCAAAGATAGCAACAGAATATTCTTTAGAGAAGTTAGAGGCTTATGTTATTAGGAATGTTTTAAAAGAAGTAGATGGAAATAGAAGTGAAGCAGCTAGAAAGTTAGGGATTGCTCGTAGTACTTTATGGCGGAAATTAAAGCAAGGGGAATAAGTGTCCTAAAATAAATCATTGCATCACTAGACTGTTCTAAATTAAAACAATAAGTGGTTAGTTAAGTAGGAGTTTATTATTTAATAAATTTCTACTCTTTTTTTTGATCAGTTAGAACCTTGATAACAAGCTATGTGTACAATTACTAAGAAAAAAATTACTAATAATATATAATTTGGTACACATCTTGCGTATTTAATTAAACAAAGCAGAAAACATTTTCAAAAAAGGATGGTGCTATGAATATAATCAAGGAATATTTAAGTCGAGCAGCTGGTTTAACTTCATTATCTGTTGGAGATAAGATTAGATTAGAAGTCAGTTATGCTATTACTCATGATGGAAAAGGTCCACTTGCAATTAAATCTTTTAGAAATAAAGGGTATGATAAAGTATTTAATCGAAGTAGAATTATTATTACTTATGATCATTATCTTCCAGCTCCAACAATTGAAGCGAGAGAAAGACATAATCAGATTAAATCATTTTCAAAGGAGTTTGGAATTCAACTCTTTGACCAAGGTGAAGGTATAATACATCAAGTCTTATTAGAAGAATTTCAACCTAGTAGAGGAGATATAATTGTTGGTGCAGATGGCCATGTATGTACAGCAGGGGCGTATGGAGCAATTCCATATACAGTTAGTCCAGAACAACTGGCTGATATTATGTATACAGGTGAATATAGTATTACAGTACCAGAAACAGTCTATATTAATATTGAAGGTGACTTAAATAAGGGAGTTTTAGCTAAAAATATTGCTTTATTTATATTAGGGAAATTTGGTAAAGAGAAATTAGCAGATAAAGCAGTAATTATAGGTGGCAATATCATTGATAAATTAAGTTTAGCAGAAAAGATGACAATATCCAATATGGTTAGTGAAATGAATGCTGTAATTAGCTATATTTCAAATAAAAAAGATGAGGTTGGTAATGTTGAAAAAAGGTATGAATTTCATGCAGATAACATACCAGTTAATATAGCATGTCCTTCAGAACCGGTGAATGTTATGCCAATTTGTGAAGTGGAGGGGATAAAGTTAGATCAGGTAATTATTGGTGGATGTACAAATGGCCGGCTTATTGATATGCAGATAACAGCTGAAATTTTAAAAGGTAAAAAAATAGATGAAGATTTAACATTAGTGGTTGTTCCTGCTTCTAGAAATATTGCAAATCTAATGGATAAGAAAGGAATTTCAGAGATTATTCGAAATGCTGGTGGAATTATAGTGAATCCAGGTTGTGGACCTTGTTTTGGTGGACATTTAGGTTTGTTGTCTAAAGAAGATATTGCACTTTCAACTACTAATAGAAATTTTAAAGGGCGAATTGGTGACGAGAGTAGTAAGGTTTATTTAGCTTCACCGGCTATAGCTGCTCAATCTGCTATAAAGGGTGAGATTTCTACAATATAGCATAATATAATTCGAATTTTCAAAAAATTAAAATATTTTAATGGAGGTTATAGTGATGAGGGAAATATTAGATCTAAGAAGTGATACAGTAACTCAGCAGCCTCAAGAAATGAGAGATGCTATGTATAAAACAGAAGTAGGAGATGATATTCTTCGAGATGATCCTACTGTAATTGAATTAGAAAATAAAGCAGCAGAATTATTTGGTAAAGAAGCTGGGTTACTTTGTACTTCAGGAACCATGGGAAATCAAGTTTCTGTTATGACATTTACTGAGCGTGGGCAAGAGATTATTGTAGGAGAAGGAACTCATATCCTTAATTTAGAGGTAAATGCTTTAAGTACATTATCCCAAGTATATGCTCGGACTATTCCAGTTGAAAATGGATACTTTGATCCAAAAATAATTGAAGAAAATATTTCTACTGGAGATATTCAACGAGCCAAGACAGGATTAATTTGTTTGGAGAATACTTATAATTTGAATCGCGGATTTTTAGTAACACCTAAAAATATTGCCGAAGTAAGAGAGGTTGCCGATAAGTATAATTTACCTATTTATATGGATGGAGCCCGAATTTTTAATGCAGCTATGGCTTTAGATATAGAATTAAAGGAGTTAGCAAAAGATGTTGATGCATTAATGTTCTGTTTAAGTAAGGGTTTATCGGCTCCAATAGGTTCAGTAGTGGTAGGATCAGCTGATTTTATTAAAAGAGCCAGGAGGTTTCGCCAAAGAATAGGTGGTGGAATGAGGCAAGCTGGATTTATAGCAGCTGCAGGATTATATGGTTTAGAAGAGATGTTACCCCAGATTAATAAGGATAATGAAAATGCTAATTTTTTAGCTAAAAAGTTAAGAAAGATTGACAAGGTAGAAGTTTATCCTAAAGTGATTGCTACTAATATTGTAGTTATGGATATTGAAGAGACGGGGATGGATAGTGAGCTATTTTTAGAGAAGTTGGAAAAGAAAAATATCAAAGTCAAACATGTAGCTCCTACTCAATTTAGATTAATAGCTCATTATGGAATTGAAAAAGAAGATCTTAAATATGTTGTAGACTCTATTCAAGAGGTTATTGAATAGAGTTAAGAAAGCACTTAAATGTGGGGGAGGTGATTAAAAAAATTAAAATTGCTAGCAGATATGGGGTTAAAATTTGTGGGAAAAGGGCCAGTTAAATTTCTGGAAATTTTAAAAAGACTATTTTGAAATTATCTTCTTTAAAATAAAAAGGAGGAAAAAAAGTGAAATCAAAATCTTTATTAAAAATAATGGCTATAATGATTTTATTGACTATGTTAGCGAGTCCTTTGGCTTTGGCTGCGGAAGAAACACCGGTGTCTACAAGTCCGATGGCAACATTATTTGCTTTTATAGGGGTAATTGTCTTGCTTTTAGTTCTAATTAGCAAGTTTGATTGGCATGTAATGTTAGCACTTTTAGTTCCATTACTTTTATTTGGTGCTTTGCCGTCGGTTAATATTGAAGCTTTTAAAGCGGCTTTTGTTAAAGGTTTTGGAGGAACACTTGGTGAAATAGGAGTAGTTATTGCTTTAGGTTGTATTATAGCCGAAGCTCTAAAAGAGACCAATGCTGTACAAAGAATTACATTAACTATGACTAAATTAGTTGGGAAGAATAAGATGCCTTTGGCATTGGCCTTTACAGGATTTATTTTAGGTATTGCTGTTTTCTCTGATGTTGCTTACATTATTTTAAATCCATTGGTTCACTCTTTAGCTGAGGCTGCTGGAGTTCCACTTGCTGTGATGTCTACGGGTTTGGTAGGAGCGTTACAATTAACTCACGCTTTAGTGCCACCTACTCCTGGTCCGTTAGCTGCTGCGGCAGTTATGGGGGCTGACATTGGATTAGTAATTTTATTTGGAGCAGTTGCCTGTTTCTTTGGAACTTTAGGTGCCTGGGCATGGGGGCTATTTATAGGTAAAAAGATTGATGTAATGCCATCTAAAGAATATACTGGTGAATCTACTGGTTTAGAAGATACGGAAAATATGCCAGGAACAGCCAATGCATTTATGCCGATTTTAATTCCTGTATTATTAATTGCAGGAACTAGTGTAGCTAAATTAGTACTACCTGCAGGTAATATGCTACTTCAAATCTTGAACTATTTAGGGTGGCCAGTGGTTGCTTTAACAATTGGTCTTTGGTTAGCCTATAGTAATGTTAAAGGTAAAGAAGCTAAAAATGCTTCAAAGCAAGAATGGGTGAAGACAGGATTACAGAATTCGGCTATGATTTTAATAGTAACTGGATTAGGCGGCTCATTAAGTCATGTTTTAAGAGGAACACCCGTAGTTGATACTATAGCCAATGGAGTAGTAAATACTGGACTTCCGCCTATTTTCCTACCATTTATCATTGGAATAATCGGAAATACAATTACTGGTTCTACTACTGTAGGAGTTATAACTGCAGGTTCCTTGGTAGCTCCAATGTTAGGAACCTTAGGAATTTCCGCCGAAGCTGCTATGTTAGCCGGTGGTTCAGGTGCAGTAATTATTAAGTATGTTAATAGTAGTTACTTCTGGGTATGTACTTCTCTAAGTGAAATGGAAGCTAGTCAAGGTATTAAGGCCTATGGAGGAGCTACGTTTGTAGGAGGTATTTGTTCATTCCTTGCAGTTTGGGCAATGACAGGGCTTGGTATACTATAATATAGAGAACATTTGGTTTGATTTTATTAATTAAAATAACAAGGAGGAAATAGTTTTGGATAAAATCACACATTTACAAATTCCTGGACCAACTAATATTCCCGATAGTGTATTAAGAGCTTTTAGTAGACCTAACATTAAACATAGAGGCGAAGAATTTAGTGAACTAGTAACGGATGTAATTGAAGATTTGAAGGATTTGTTTATGACTGAAAATGAAATTTTAACTTTTCCTAGTTCTGGAAGTGGAACTATGGAATCAGCTATTGTTAATACTCTATCTCCAGGAGATAAGGTATTAGCCATCTCCCAAGGAGTATTCAGTAACAGGTTTGGTGATATAGCTGAAGATCATGGAGTAGAGGTAGAGAGATTAGAAGTAGATTGGAATTCTGCTGTTAATCTTACTAAATTAGAAGATAGGCTTAAAAAAGATGTAGATAAAACAATTAAAACTATCTTACTTCCACATAATGAGACATCTACTGCTATTACTAATGATTTAGCTGGAATACGGGAAGCTATAGATAATGCTAATCATCCAGCTTTATTGGTTGTGGATGCTATTAGTTCTATGGGAGCTATTGAATTAAAGACTGATGAATGGGGCGTAGATATAGTAGTGGCTAGTTCTCAAAAAGGATTAATGTTATCACCAGGTTTATCTATAGTAAGTATAAGTGATAAAGCATGGGAAGCTGTTAAAACTTCTAAACTATCAAAGTGGTATTGGGATTATGAAAGTGTAAGAGAAAATATTCATAATGGTCGTTTCCCATATACTCCGCCTCAAACTTTATATTTTGGTTTAGAAGAATCTTTAAGATTAATTAAAGAGGAAGGTTTAGAAAATGTATTTAAACGACATGCTACCTTAGCGACTGCTTTTAGAAAAGGGATAAGAGGTATGGGATTAGAACTTTTTGCTGCTGATGAGATTGCTTCTAATAGTGTTACTTCTATTTGTATCCCTGAAGAAGTTGATGCTAAGGCAGTTATTAATACCCTTAAAGAAGATTATGGGATAATAGTTGGAGGAGGATTGAGTAAGTTAAGTGGTAAAATCTTTAGGGTAGGTCATTTAGGCGCCATTTATAATGTTGATATTATAGGAATTCTAAGTGGAATAGAAATGACATTTACAAAACTAGGTTATAATATTAACTTAGGGCAGGGGATAAAAGCTGCTCAAAAGTCTTTACTAAAAATATAAATAAAATTATTTATTTAAAAGCCTTCAGATTTATCTGAAGGCTTTTTTATTTTTATAGTAATTATATCGTTGATTTGAAAATTATTCTTGTGAAAAGAATAACTTTGACAATACTGCAAATTTTCTAAATTTTTTTCAGAAATTTGCAGGAGTATTACCTAATCATGATTAATTAATAACCATAGTTAAAATATTAAACATGTTTTCCAATGGTGCCCAGGTTAAATTTGTCATTATTACTTAATTAAAGATTAGTTGCCTAATTATTAATAAAAGTTCTATATTAATTAAATTCAAACTAATCTAATAATTATTATAATTTTCAAAATTATGAACTAAGATTATGGTTAAAATTATATTAAAAATAAAGTTAAGGAGGGATGAATTAATTAGTTTTTCATTAATTATTTTTGAAATTGAAGAAAGAATTAATAAGGGAGGTTTAATAAATGATAGAAAGAAAATATTTGGCTCAAGATATTCTATCTGATGAAGATTTAAATCAAATTCATGAGGCTACAATGCAATTGTTAGAAGAGACAGGTATAGAAGTATTACATGAAGAGGCAAGAGAAATTTTTAAAGAGCATGGTGCTAATGTTGAAGACGAAAGAGTATATTTAACCCGAGATATTGTTGAGGATGCACTAGAAAAAGCTCCATCTTCCTTTACTTTACATGCTAGAAATCCAGAGAACAATGTAACAATCGGTGGAGATAATACAGTTTTAGTCCCAGGATATGGAGCTCCATTTGTAACAGATATGGATGACGGAAGAAGGGACTCAACTTTTAAAGATTATGTTAACTTTACTAAGCTTGCCTCTAATAGTAATAATATTGATATAGTAGGTGGGGTCTTAGTAGAACCTAATGATGTTGCAGATGAAATTAGACATGCTAAAATGCTTTATACTGGTGCAAAGTATTCAGATAAATGTCTAATGGGAAGTGCTTTAGGTAAGAAAAAGGCACGAGATTGTTTTAAGATGGCTAGTATGCTCTTTGGTGAAGATGAAATTATTGATGATAGAGCCTTAGTAATTACTCTAATTAATACTACTAGTCCTTTAAAATATGATTATAGAATGCTTGATTCTTTGCTAGAACATTCTAAACATAATCAAGCAGTTGTGGTTGCAGCTTTAATTATGGCAGGATCTACAGGGCCAATGACTTTAGCAGGAACTTTAACTTTACAGAATGCAGAAGTATTAACTGGGGTGGTGTTAACGCAATTAGTTAATCCAGGGGCTCCAGTAGTATATGGAACTGCTTCAACTGTTATGGATATGAAGACAGCTAACTTGGCTGTAGGAAGTGCTGAATATGCAAAAATTATAGGTTCTATAGCTCAATTGGCACGATATTATGATGTTCCATCTCGAGCGGGAGGGTCAATTACAGATTCACTTATGGCTGATGCTCAATCTGGTTATGAATCTATGATGACATTTATGTCTACCGTTAATCATGGTATTAACTTTGCTCTTCATTCTGCAGGCTTATTAGAAAATTACATGACAATGTCATACGAAAAATTCATTATTGATGATGAAATTTTATCTATGGTGACTGATTATCAAGCAGGTATTGAAGTGAATGAGGAAAGTATAGCTAAAGAAGTGATTGAAAATGTAGGGCATGGGGGACATTATTTAGCTGATGCTCATACTATGGCTCATATGAGGGATTTTAGAGAGCCTACTTTAAGCACACGAGCTGCTTATACTTCTGATGATAACTTAGTTCCAGCAGTTAAACGAGCTAATGATAAGTGTAAAGCGATCTTAGAAGACTTTGAAGCTCCTGAATTAGATCCTACTATTGAACAAAAACTACTCGATTATATGGAAAGCTTATAAATTTAATCACATAATTAAATTAAATAAAAATTAGGGGGAGTTGTTAAAATGAGTAAATTTGAAGAGATAGCAGAGGCAGTAATTGAGGGAAGTGTTGATGAGGTAGCTGAATTAGCTCAAGGACTTGTTGATGATGGGGCAGAGCCAGGTGAAATCATTAAGCAAGGGTTAGTTGAAGGCATGGATGTTGTGGGAGCAAGATTTAAAAAGAATGAAATGTTTGTACCAGAAGTACTAATATCCGCTAAGGCTATGCATGCAGGAATGGATATAGTAAAACCACTTTTAGCTGATGAAGATGAATCTTCTGCAGGAACAGTAGTAATTGGTACTGTTGAAGGTGACTTACATGATATAGGTAAGAACTTAGTAGCTATGATGTTAGAAGGAGCAGGTTTTGAGGTAGTAGATTTAGGTATTGATTTACCAGCAGAGGAATTTGTAGAAGCTGTTAAAGAGCATCAACCTGAGGTAGTAGGCATGTCAGCTTTATTAACTACTACTATGCCAGCTATGGAAGAGACTATTGCAGCATTAGAGGAAGCTGGAATCAGAGACCAAGTTAAGATTATGGTAGGGGGAGCTCCAGTAACTGAAGAATTTGCTAACGAAATTGGTGCTGATGCATATGCTCCAGACGGAAGTACATCTACAGACTTAGCTCGGGAATTTGTTCAATAAGCAGTAGACAGTGTCACTAACAACCAACACCTAACAATTAAAATAAAAAGGAGGAGTAAGATATGATAGTAATTGGTGAGTTAATTAATACCAGTAGAGATGAGGTAGAACCGGCTGTAAAAGAACGAGATGCAGATTTTATTCAAAAATTAGCTAAAGAACAAGAAGAAGCAGGTGCTGATTATATTGATGTTAACTGTGGAACATTGATTAAAGAAGAACCTGAAGCTTTAGAATGGTTAGTTACTACTGTGCAGGAAGTTATAGATGTACCACTTTGTATCGATAGTCCTAATCCAGAAGCTCTAAAAAGAGGATTAGAAGCTCATGAAGGTAAAGCATTAGTTAACTCTATTACTGCCGAAGGTGATAGATATGATGAAATTTTACCAATGATCCAAGAACATGATGCAGCAGTAGTTGCTTTAGTTATGGATGATAGCGGTATGCCGAGCGATGCTGATGATAGAATTAGAGTTGCTTCTGAGCTAATAGATAATTTAAGAGCAGATGGCATTGCTTTAGATGATATTTACGTTGACCCTATTATTCAGCCGATTGGAACTGATGGAGAGATGGGATTACACATCTTAAATGCAATTGATGAAATTACAAATAAGTATGAAGGGGTGCATATTACTTGTGGTTTAAGTAATATTTCCCATGGGTTACCTAAGCGACAGTTATTGAATCAAGCTTATTTGGTATTAGCTATGAGTAAAGGTTTAGATAGTGCAATTATGGATCCATTAGATGAAAAGATTATGTCATTAGCTACGGCATCTGATACTCTTTTAGGTAATGATACTTATTGTGCTAATTACATTAAAGCAGCTAAAAGTGATAAGTTAACTATTTAACTCTCTAACATATTAATTACAAAATAACATGTTAACTCCCAGGACTATTTTAGTCCTGGGTCTTCTAAGAATATGATTATTTAAATATTATTATAATTTATCAGAAATTTCTAAAATTTAAAGGGGTGAGATTTGTGGATGATATAAAGAATGACAATAAAGGAATTGATCCAATAGTATTCTGGGTTTCAGTAGCAATCTCTGCTGTACTAGTTATTTGGGGGATTCTTGCTACTGAAAGTTTTGGTAATGCAGTTGATATGGTCTTTAATTTTTTAGTAGGTAAATTTGGCTGGTCATATCTTTTATTTGTTACAGTAGTTTTAGGTTTAACATTAGTAGTAGGATTGAGTAAGTATGGAGAGATTAAGTTAGGTAAACCTGAGGATGAGCCGGAATTTAGTACTGGTTCTTGGTTTGCTATGTTATTTAGTGCAGGTATGGGAATTGGACTTGTTTTTTGGGGGGTAGCTGAACCTGTTACTCATTATGCAAGTCCTCCATTTGGTGAAGGGGAAACAGTTAAATCTGCCTTAGTAGCAATTCGTTATGCATTCTTTCATTGGGGATTACATCCCTGGGCATTATTTTCACTCTTTGGGATGATTATTGGATACTTTGGCTTTAGAAGAGGCTTACCTCAGTTACCTAGTTGCACTCTCTATCCATTAATAGGAGAAAAGGGAGTTAAAGGACCAATCGGAAAGGCATTTGATATCTTAGCTGTTTTTGCTACGTTATTTGGGATAGCTACATCTTTAGGTTTAGGAGCACAACAGATTAATAGTGGTCTGAATTTTCTGTTAGGGGTTCCTAATAATAATTTAGTAGCAATAATTATTATTGCTGTAATTACTGCTATTTTTATCTTAGCTACGGTTACTGGAATAGAAAAAGGTATAAAATTTATTGGTAATATGAATGTTAACTTAAGTCTAGTTTTACTGGTAGTAATGATTATTGTAGGTCCTACGGTCTTTATTTTTAAATATTTAACCCAAGGCTTAGGTGGGTACTTTCAGAATATCTTTGATATGAGTTTCTTTACTAGTCCGATTGAGAATAGTAAATGGCCAGGTTGGTGGACAATCTTTTATTGGGCTTGGTGGATTTCTTGGACTCCATTTGTAGGTGGATTTATTGCTAGAATCTCTAAAGGACGGACTATTAGAGAGTTTGTAATAGCATCATTATTTGGTCCTACTATCTTAAGCTTTATTTGGATAGCAAGCATGGGAGGTTCAGCTATTTGGATTGAACAATTTGGTGCTGGTGGTATTGTAGATCCAGTACAAGCGGACATAGCTTCTGCTTTCTTCGTAACTTTAGGAAAGCTTCCTTTAGGTAATATAATGAGTATAATTGCTACAATCTTAATTGGTACTTACTTTATTACTTCGGCTAATTCAGCTACATTTGTAATGGGAATGTTAACTTCTTATGGAACTTTAGATCCTTCGCGAAAGGTTACAGTTACTTGGGGAGTATTTGAAGGGTTAATTGCAGCTATTTTATTATTAGCTGGAGGTCTTTCTGCTCTACAAACTGCAGCTATTGCTTCGGCTTTTCCATTTATGATCTTTATGTGCTTTTCTATAGCTGCTTTCTTTAAGGTGCTGAAAAAAGATTATGAACTCCTTGAGCAAGGTGAATTTATTGGTACTATAGATATTGATTTAGAATAATAAACAACATAAATTTAAATAGAAGTTACAAATAGAGCGTCTATTAAATAATAGTCGCTCTATTTGTATTAGTGAGAAGATTTATATTCATTATAAAGGTATTTGGCTAAATTTGATGAAATTAATAATATATTATGAAATTATTAGAAGGCGAGGAGATAATTCATGAAATTCAACTTAAAGAATATAATGTTTGATGCCGGAATAATTTTAAGCGCTATTATTTTAAGCTTAGGAATTAAGGGTTCTACAGAGAGTCCGGAATTCTGTAATAACTGTCATATCATGGATCCAGCCTATGAAAGTTGGAGCCGTTCAGCACATAGTGAAGTTAAATGTTTAGAATGTCATGAAGAGCCAGGTTTTAGTGGCTACTTAAAGACTAAAGCACAAGGAGCTGAACAAGCAGTAACTTATTTAATAAGCTCTCCAGACCAAAGTGATTTGAATGCTCATGTAGCTAATAAGAATTGTATTGATTGTCATAGGTCAGAAGAAAAAGTTCCATCTATACCAGAAGATCATCAAAAACGTATAGAATCTGACATGGAATGTGCGATGTGTCATAAGTCTACTGCCCATTAGAACCTCTTTTGGAATATTCTTTATGACATAAAAAGATATAAAGGATAGGATAATAACTTACAGGAGGAGGTCTAAATGTTAAAAGAATCGATTCCTATTTATATTATGGGCAAAGAATATCAAATTTCAGCAGAGGCTACTATCTTAAATGCTTTTGAGCAGGCTGGATATAAGATTATTAGAGGTTGTGGCTGTCGTAGTGGCTTTTGTGGTGCATGTGCTACTTTTTATAGGTTTAAAGATGATCATAGATTACGCTTTGATTTAGCTTGTCAGAAAGTAGTTGAACCTAATATGTATTTAGCACAACTACCATTCTTTTTATCCAATAAACGTTTATATGATATGGATGCTCTTCAAACTACAGCTGAGCAGGTTGTTGAATTATATCCGGAGGTTAAAGATTGCATAGGGTGCAAATCCTGTGTTAAGGTATGTCCTCAAGGTCTGAAACCGTTAAATTATGTAGCTTTAGCTAAGGAAGGTAAGTTTAAAGACGCCGCAGAGAAATCTTTTGATTGTATTATGTGTGGATTATGCGCTTCGCGTTGTCCGCGGGGTCTAGAACAGTATAATATCGGAATTTTAGCACGTAGATTATATGGTAGATACTTAACGATAAAGGATCAAAATTTAGATAAAAGAATTTTAGAAACTCAGGAAGGAAGGTATGATGAAGAGTTAAGAAAGTTAAAATATATGCCTAAAGAAGAATTACAACAGTTATATATTGAACGGGATATTACTAATTGAAGATATATTATTAAATAAATGATAGGAGGATTCTAATGGAGTATCTGCCATCTATGGAAGATTCAATAAAAAAAGTTGAAGCAACTAGAGAAGAGAGAATAAATGAAGAGTTTCCTAGACTAGATGATAGAGAAGCAGAAAAACTATTAAGTAATTATCATCCCGACTATATTGAGGCTAGATTTAGAGAACTGAAAGTAGGAGTTAATCAAGGAGATAGAATGTCAAATGAATTGATTGATCTACTTGAAGCTAAGAGTAAAGTTGATTTAGGTGAAATTAATTTAAAAGAAATATCATATGAGACTGATGTATTAGTAATTGGAGGAGGCGGTGCTGGATCAGCGGCAGCCTTAGCAGCTTCTGAGCAAGGGGTAGATGTGCTATTAGCAACTAAGTTACGTCATGGAGATGCCAATACTATTATGGCTCAAGGAGGAATTCAGGCTGCTGTAGATGAGAATGATTCTCCAGCGCTACATTATTTGGATGCTATAGGTGGTGGACATTTCAAAAATATTCCTGAATTAATAGAGGCTTTAGTATATGATGCTCCCATGGTTATTAAATGGTTAGAAGAGTTAGGAGTAATTTTTGATAAGAATGAGGAAGGGAGAATGAAGTTAAGGAAAGGTGGAGGTAATTCAAAAAGACGGATCCACTTTGCGAAAGATTATATTGGTTTAGAGATTATGCATAATTTAAGAGATGAAGTTAGGAATAAAGGAATTAAAGTAATTGAGTTCGCTCCAGCGGTAGAATTAATTTTAGATGATAAGGAACAGGCTGCAGGAGCCATTCTTTATAATTTAGAATCTGAAAGTTATTCAATTATAAAGGCTAAAACTGTAATATTAGCTACCGGTGGAATTGGTCGTTTACATACCGGTGGATTTGCTACTACTAATCATTATGGAGCTACAGCTGACGGTTTGGTGATGGCTTATCGAGTGGGTGCTAAATTAATATTTATGGATTCAATGCAGTATCATCCAACAGGAGCAATATTCCCTCAGCCAGTAGTAGGTTTATTAGTTAGTGAAAGGACTAGATCATTAGGGGCGCAAGAAGTAAATATTAATGGTGAAAGCTTCATTAATCCTTTAGAGCTTAGAGATGTTAGTGCAGCGGCTATTATTAGGGAATGTGAAGAGAGGAATAAAGGTGTAAAGACTTCTTCAGGTCTAAAAGGAGTATGGTTAGATATCCCTTTGATTGATCTTAAGCATGGTCAAGGGACTATCCAAGAGGAATTACCAGCCATGGTTAGACAGTTTGCTAGATTTGGAATTGATGTTACTAAAGAACCGGTTTTGGTTTATCCTGCGTTACATTATCAAAATGGTGGAATTAAAATTAATGAAAGAACTGAAAGTAAGATTACGAATCTTTTTGCAGCCGGTGAAGTTGCTGGTGGTGTTCATGGACGAAATAGATTAATGGGAAATTCTTTACTTGATATTATAGTATTTGGAAGAAGAAGTGGTAAGAATGCTGCAGATAAAGCACGAAAAATTCAACTTGGTAAATTAAATTTAGAACATATAAAAGAATATAATATTAAATTAGAAGAGTTAGGAATTCAAATTAATCAAACTTCACCTAAGGTATTGCCTGATTATAATAAACAGAGTAATAAATTATATCATTAAATATTTGTATTGTAGAATTAGTTATATTAAAGTGGAGGTTATAATAGATATTACTGAAGAATAAAGCTTTAAAGATGCATGAAAAGGATGGAAGGGGAGGAATAGCTTAAGTAAAAGAAAAGTAGATTAAAAGATGAAGACCCAGATGTATCCCATCTGGATCTGCAAAATATATTAATTTTTAATTAATATGCACGTTCTACTTTACCTGCTTTTAAACATTTAGTACAAACTTTAATTCGCTTAGGGCTACCATCTACGATAGCTTTTACTTTTTGTAAGTTAGGTTTTTGAGTTCGCTTGGCACGTCCAGTTATATTACGACCTACTCCACCTTCTTTTTTAGCTTTACCTCTTCTTGTTACAGCATTTGATTTATTAGAACCTTTTCCACAAATCTCACAATATCTTGCCACATCTAACACCTCCTTAATTAAAAGCAGATATATACTATAAGTATATTATCAAACTCACTTAACTATTTTAACATAAGTTAGTACTAAAAGGCAAGGCTAATTTATTCATTTAGTGCTTTATGGAAGGATTTTTTTGTAATCTGTTGAATAATAATTTAAGTAGGAGGGGTAGGAGATGAAAATAACCAAGGATATGGCTATTTTAGAAGTATTGAAAGAGTATCCAGAGGCTAGGGATGTTTTTGTTAAGCACAATCTTGGTTGTAGTGACTGTTTAGGAGCAAATTCAGAGAAAATTAAAGATGTAGCTCAGAGCCATGATATAGACCTTGACGAGTTAGTATCGGATTTGAATGACTTAGTAGATTAAAGGAGGGTGAAATAATATGGAACAAGAATTAAAGAATGAATTTGGGAAGATTGTAATTGCTGAGGGAGTTATTTCGGAAATAGCTGGTTTGGCTGCTATGGAGTGTTATGGATTAGTAGGGATGTCTTCTCAAGGAGTACAAGAAGGTTTAGCTAATTTATTAGGGAAAGAGAATTTGAGTAGAGGAATAGAGGTTGTAATTAGAGATGACATCACAGTGGTGGACCTATATATAATACTAGAGTATGGGGTGAATATTTCTGAGGTAGCAAATAATATTATGAATAAAGTAAAATATACTTTAGAAGAAGATGTTGGAATTGAAACGTGTGAAATAAATATAAATGTTCAAGGAGTGAGGGTAGGTGAAACAGGCTAATAATAAGTCTGCGACTGGAAAAGAAGAAATTGAAATATATAAATTAAATGGGACAAAATTGAAAGATGCATTAACTTTTTCATTAAATTATTTTGCAAATTATAAAGAAGATATCGATTCTTTAAATGTATTTCCAGTCCCTGATGGCGATACAGGAACTAATATGTATTTAACATTATCAACGGCTACTAATGAAATTAAAGATTTAGATATAGATTCAGCAGGCGGTTTATTAGCAGAGTTTACTAATGGGGCTTTAATGGGAGCTAGAGGAAATTCAGGAGTTATTCTTTCACAGTTATTGCGAGGTTTTTCAGAAACAATTGAAGATAAGGAAGAAATCGGTGTATTTGAGATTGCTAAAGGTTTAGAGAATGCAGCCAAAAGAGCATATAAAGGAGTGATGAAACCGGTTGAAGGAACCATTTTAACTGTTGCTAGAGAAACCGGTGAATTTGCTACTTTATTAGCAGAAGATGAGGATAATATAGTTGAATTCTTAGAAATAGTTGTTAATAAAGCAACTGAATCTGTTAATAAGACTCCTGAATTATTATCTACATTAAAAGAAGCTAATGTTGTTGATGCTGGTGGAAAGGGTTATGAAATATTTTTGCGAGGTATTTATGAATCATTTATTTCAGATGAAGTTATTGAAAGAAGTCCTAATATAATTCGTATTAATAGAGAGCCGTGTTCAAAAGATTCAGGTCGAGATTTAGAATATAAATATTGTACTGAATTTTTAATAAATAATACGGATATTTCTAGATTAGATGTGCAAGAAGAGATGAAAGAGTATGGAGATTCTCTATTAGTTGTAAAGGGTAATGAGTTTGTTAAGGTTCATATTCATTCTAATCAGCCTGGCCTAGTATTAGAAGAAGCTTTGAAGTTAGGATCACTTACTAAGATTAAGATTGATAATATGGAAGTAGAGAGTCAAGAAAGGTCAAAGGTTACTAATATTCATGAAACAGAGGATAATTTAATAGAGAAGAATTTAGAAGATAGGATAGGACTTATAGCTGTGGCTGCCGGAGACGGTATTATAGAGTTATTTGAAGATTTAGGAGTAGATTATATTGTAGAAGGCGGTCAATCTATGAATCCTAGTACTAAAGATTTATTGGCAGCTGCTGAGGAAGTGAAGACTAATAGGATTATTATATTGCCTAATAATAAAAATGTAATTTCTGCAGCTAAACAGGTTGTTGAAGTAACAGATAAAGAAGTTAGCATTTTACCAACTAAATCTATTCCTCAGGGGGTTGCTGCTATGATGAGTTTTAATCCAGTTGGGGATTTTACGGAAGTTAATGAAATGATGGAAGATGAGATTGATACAGTAAAGACTGGACAGGTTACTTATGCTGTGCGTGACTCTTCAGTTAATGACTTACAGATAACCAAGGGAGATATATTAGGTATAATAGATGGCAATATTGAAGTTGTAAATGAAGATAAAGAAGAAGTAGTTGGTAAGTTATTAGATAGATTAGTTATAGAAGATGATTTTTTAGTTACTATATATACTGGAAAAGAGGTTAAGTCTGAAGAAATAGAGGATTTAGAAGAAAGATTAAATAAAAAATTTAAAGATTTAGATATAGAAATCTATTCTGGAGGACAGCCGTTATATTACTATTTAATATCAGTTGAATAAGATTTATGTAAAGGCAGGAGATAATTTATGACATCAATTAAGGTTGTTACTGATAGTACTGTTGGTTTATCATTAGATGGATTAGATGAATTAGAAGTGGATATGGTTCCCTTAACAGTTAACTTTGCTAATCAATTTTTTGCAGATAAAGTTGATATATCTTCTGAGCAGTTTTTTAAGAAATTAAAAGAAGTTCAAGAGTTGCCTACTACTTCTCAACCAGCAATGGGTAAGTTTAAAGAGAAGTATTTAGAATTAGCAGATGATTATGATACTATTATCTCAATTCATCTTTCTAGTAAATTAAGTGGAACTTATAGGTCAGCTAAGTTAGCTGCAGATAGGGTGCAAGAAGAAAAAGATATAGATATTAGAGTAATAGATTCTAAAAGTGCTTCGTTAGGAATAGGGTTTTTAGTTTTATATGCTATTGAAGCCATTAAGCAAGGATTAGTAATAGAAGAAATAGTAACAGGGATTGAAAGAAGGGTTGAAGCAGTGACAGTTTTATTTACAGTTGATACATTAGAGTATTTAGAGAAAGGTGGAAGGATAGGTAAAGCCAGTGCTTTTGTAGGTAACTTATTAAATATCAAACCGATTTTAAAAGTGAATGAAACTGGAGAGGTTGATCTTTATTCTAAAGTGAGAGGGAAGAAACGACTTTTTAAGAAGGTAAAACGTTTAGTTAAAAGAGAGCTAGATAATCGAAATTTATCTATTGATCCAAAGTTAGGCTTGTTACATGGGGATGCTAAAAAAGATTTAGATAATTTAGAAGCAGAGTTAGAGGGTTTAACAGATTGGGATAATATAATGACTTCTGAAATTAGTCCAGTGCTTGGTACTCATATAGGTCCTGGTGCTTTAGGGATTGTAATATTATAAGTAAAATTGGGAATTCTTAATAATATAATGTGATTTGTTTAAAATTTGGGGTGTATTTAATGACAGAACAAGGCGATATCTTACAAAAATTAAAAAAACCGTTATCTATAGAACGAAAGATAAATTATAATAATTCGTCAGTTATTGGTGGATTTGATTCTTATATTCTAAATTGGTTGAATAAGTTAACTAAAGTAGTAGATGATGATCAGATTATGAATGTAGTAAATAAATTAAATAGTTTATTTGAAGATTATTCAGAAGTTAGAATACCAATTAGAAAGAAGAAATTAGCTGAGAGTAGAGAGTTATTTACTAGGTTAGCTACTTTAATTGAGGATAACGAGACTAATAAGGAAGAATTACCTCAGTTATGGCAGGAATCGATTAGATATATAAAAGGTGTAGGCAAGAAACGGGCAGGACAATTAGCTCATTTAGGAGTACAAACTGTTAGAGATATGTTATTTTATTTTCCTCGAGATTATCGAGACTGGAGTACTAATTGTCAGATTAGAGAATTAACCCCTGGAAATCAAGTAACTGTCGAAGGCAAAGTAATAAATATCGAAGAGATTAGACCACGTCAGGGTTTAACGATTACTAAAATAGTAATTGGCGATGGAACTGGAAGTCTGACTGGGGTTTGGTTTAATCAACCTTACATCAAAAATAATTTCAATCGAGGTATACCTGTAGCTTTCAGTGGGAAAGTAAAGAAGGAATACGGAGAATTACAAATGAGTAATCCTAATTATGAATTAATTAATAATAATGATAATCTTTATGTAGGAAGAGTTTTACCGATTTACTCAACAACTCAAGGACTTAGTCAGAATATGTTACGAAAGATAGTAAAGAGCCTCATTGATGAATACTTAGATGAATTTCCAGAGTTTTTAGAGACAGAATTAAGAGAGAAGTATAATTTATTAGGAATTAAAGAGGCTTTAAAGATGATTCATTTTCCAGATAAAATAGAAGATGTAGAGGAAGCAAGAAAAAGATTGGTCTTTGATGAGTTATTTATTCTACAGTTAGGTATGGCTTTAAGAAGAATTGATTTAATTACTGAAGAAGATGGAATTGTACATAACAGTGGAGATGGAATAATTAATAATTATTTAACGGATTTACCTTTTGAATTAACATCAGCTCAGGCTAAAGTTTGGGCTGAGATTAAAGAAGATATGGAAAGTAAGAAAGAAATGAATAGATTGATTCAAGGAGATGTAGGGTCAGGAAAGACGGTAATTGCTACTTTAGCTCTTTTAAAAGCTGTCAGTAGTGGCTATCAAGGAGCGATGATGGCGCCAACGGAAATTTTGGCTGAACAGCATTATTTAAGTTTAAAAGAGTCTTTAAGTAGATATGGAGTTGAGGTAGGATTATTAGTTGGAAGTTTAACTGCTAAAGAGAAAGAAGCGGTATTAGATGAACTGGAAACTGGTAATTTAGATATTGTAATTGGAACTCATGCTTTAATTCAAGAAGGGATTAATTTTGATAATTTAGGTTTAGTTATTACTGATGAACAACATAGATTTGGTGTTAGACAGCGGGCTACTTTTAAAGAAAAAGGAGAAAACCCGGATGTTCTAGTAATGACAGCAACTCCTATTCCTAGAACTTTAGCTTTAACATTATATGGTGATTTAGAACTATCAGTTATTGATGAATTACCACCTGGTAGAAAACCAGTAGTTACTGAATGGAGAACTAAGAAAGCTTATTCAAAGATTTTTTCTTTTATCAGACAAGAGTTAGAAGCGGGAAGACAAGCTTATGTAGTATGTCCTTTAGTAGAAGAATCGGAAAAATTAGACGTTAGTTCTGCTGTAGAGATGTCTGATAAGTTAATTAATGATATATTCCCTGGATTTAATGTTGGTCTATTACATGGTCAATTGAAAGCAGATGAGAAGGAAGAGGTTATGGGTAAGTTCCGTGACCAAGAGATAAATATTTTGGTAGCTACTACAGTAATTGAAGTTGGGGTGAATGTCCCTAATTCTACTTTAATGTTAATTGTGGATGCAGAACGCTTTGGTTTAGCTCAGTTACATCAACTACGAGGTAGAGTAGGAAGAGGGCAGCATCAATCTTATTGTATTCTAATAGCAGATCCTAGTACTGAAACTGGAGAAGAAAGAATGAAGATTATGACTCAATCGACAGATGGCTTTGTAATCGCAGAAGAAGATTTGAAGTTAAGAGGACCGGGAGAGTTTTTTGGAACGAGACAGCATGGATTACCTGATTTAGAGATAGCTAATTTATTAAGAGATAGTCATATATTGGAGATAGCTAGAAAAGAGGCTTTTAATTTAGTAGATATAGATCCTAATTTTATTAAACCCGAAAATAAATTATTAAAGGATTTAATTGAAATAAAATTTGGAGATAATTTTGATCTTATAGATGTTAGTTAAAAAGTAGGTTACATAATTAATTGATAACGCCCAACAAATTCCACACTGCCCTTTCATTTAAAAACGCAAGGTCAGGTCAGCACTAGGTTATCGAAACCTTCGCGACGGCTTTCATAAAGAAGAGTATGGCTGTTTTTAAACTCCCTTTGGTCAAACATAAAAACAGACTTATCATACTCTTCTTTACTACAGCCTGTTACATTTTAAAGTGGCTTATATCAATTAATTATGTTTGAGGTTGAAGAATTATTTTTTAGTTATATTATAAGTATAGATAAAAGTTTAAGTGCTAAATAAAAATTAGAAGTTGGTGTATTTAACACCAACTTCTTTGGGAGAGGAGAAACCAGAGGAAGAGTTTAATGGGGAGGACATATTTTAATTTTTAAAAAAAATTTAAAATTAATTAAGTCCTTAACTCACCTCCTTGATGTAATAATATTGTTTTCTTAATTTTGATTTTATATGCGTTATCAAGAAGTTAATTATAGAGTAAATATTTCCATGAGGAGAGATTATTAATGAGAGTAATTGCTGGACAAGCTAAAGGACAAAGACTTAAATCTAATGCAAGTAATGAAGTACGACCGACTTTAGATAGAGTTAAGGAAGCTTTATTTAATATTATCGGTCCTGAAATTATAGATATTGATCTATTAGATCTTTATGCTGGTTTTGGTGGGTTAGGAATTGAAGCCTTAAGTAGAGGAGCTAAAAGTGCTACCTTTATAGAAAAAGCAAATAATCAAGTGAAAGTAATTACAGAGAATCTAGAGTTAACTAACTTTAAAGATAGAGCTAAGGTGATTCAAGGTGAGGTATTAACTAAGTTAAATAGATTTAAACCAGAGAGTTTTGATATTATCTTAATGGATCCTCCGTATAATCAAGGCTTAGTAATTCCTACAATTCAAAAGGCTTTGGACTATCAATTATTGAAGCGGGCAGGAATTATTGCGGTTGAACATCATGAAAAAGATGAAATTAATCAAGATTTTACTGGTTTAAAGTTGATTAGAAAAAGGGATTATGGTGATACAAGGATAAGTTTATATATGAAAGTGGAGAAAGGAGAGTAATTATGACACAAATTGCCGTTTATCCAGGAAGCTTTGATCCGATAACTAATGGGCATTTAGATATTATAGAACGAACTACTAAAATATTCGATAATGTAATTGTAGCAGTTTTCCATAATCCAAACAAAAAGCCTTTATTCACTATGGAAGAAAGAGTGGAGATTATAGAAGAAGCTGTAGAAGAATTTGATAACGTAAAAGTAGATGCATTTGAAGGGTTATTGACAGATTATATTAAACATCAGAATGCTCAAGTGATTGTACGAGGATTACGAGCGGTTTCTGATTTTGAAACTGAATTTCAAATGGCTTCTATGAATAAGAAGTTAGAACCAGATGTAGAAACTATCTTTATGATGACTAGAAATAAGTATGCTTATCTTAGCTCAAGTATTATTAAAGAAGTAGCTAATTTTGGAGGTTGTATAGAAGATTTAGTACCAGAGCATGTGATTCCAAAATTAATGGATAAGATATAGGGAGGAATAAAGTTGAATCATATTAAAGAAATTTTAGAGGAATTACGATATATGATTGAAAATGGGGATAATCTACCATTAACTAAGAAAATTTTAGTCGATCCGGAATACATATTAGAATTAGTAGATGACTTAGAAAGAAATTTACCATCAGAGTTAGAAGAAGCAGAGGAGATCTTAACAAAACGACAGGAAATCTTACAGAGTGCTGATAAAAGGGCTGAAGAAGAGATAGAGAAAATCATTTCAGAAATAGAAGTAGTAAAAGAAGCAGAGAAAGAAGCCAGCCAGATTGTAACGGAGGCTAAAAAAGTAGCTAATGAGATTAAAGCAGGTGTTAATGAATATGCTGATGAGCTTTTAGCAGGATTAGAAGATGATTTGAAAAGGAAGACAAGTGAGATTCAAAAGAATAGAGCGCAATTAAATCCAAAAGAAAATTTTAAAAAGACTTCTTAAAGGCTAAACCACAAGGTTTAGTCTTTTATTTTTGTTATTTTAAAAAGTTTTTTAGAAAAAGTTTATTTTTTTGCAGGAGATTCATCATTGATAGAGTAATTAATATAATAGAAAATGAAATATATTGTTGAAGCAATGATAAATTTGTAGAATTAATTCCCAATACTGGTAATCATTTCTATGGTAGCAAATTACATAATGTTTGATTTAGTAATAATTCAGCTAGGCAATGTAGCTATTAATGCAGAAAGGAGGGAAGTAGGCAGAGGCTACATTTACATAAAAGTAGTAGGATAAAATGTAGTATTTTCCTACTAGATAGTAGCTTCTTGATAATTAACTGTCTTAATTAATATTCAAATCTTGATATTTAAGGGTGAGGAAACAAGGAAACTCATCTTTGACTAAATATCGGTAAGATGATAGTTAATTAGTAGGAGCCGTAATTGATTAAACAGAAAACAGACTAGAACGATAATCTAAGGGAGGAAATTAAAAAATGAAAAAGATTGCAATTGCTTTAACTTTAGCTTTAGTTGTAGCACTAGCTGCACCAGCTATGGCTGCAGATTTAGACATTAATGGTTTAATTGGAGTTGAGAATGGATATACAAATCCAGAAACAAGTAAGAGTACTAGTAATACAGGTGGATATTTAGAATTATATTTAGATGCTGAAATTAATGATCAAGTAACTGCTTATTCTGAAATTGATTTTGGTTATGACTTTAATAAAGACACAAATGCTGACACTACTACTAGTGTTTATGAAATGTGGGTTAACGTTGAGGATGCTTTTGGTCCAGTAGACTTAAAAGCTGGTAGAATGTTTGAAGCTGCTGCTGGTTCTATGTTATATGAGTTTGACTCTGATGAGTTTGCTCGTTTAGCTTATGAAAGTGGTAATGTTGCTGCTAAGTTAGGACATAGCATTGACAGCAATGGAAAAGTAGTATTCTTTGAAGGAGCAGCTACTGACCTAGGTCTTGTTGATGGTGTTACTTTAAACTATATTGAAGATAATGCTGATGAATATGATGGATATACTCTTAGAGTTAATAAGACTCATAGCTTTGTAGATGCTGCATTAACTTTTGGAGATGTAGACAATGGAACTGATAGTGCTAATGTTATTGACTTAAGCATGTCAACTGACGTATTACTTCCAGGAGTAACTACTTCTTTAGAGTATGCAGATGCTGAAGCTGGGTTTGTAAGAGACAAAGCTAATACACAGGATTCTGCATTAAATGATGCAGATTCTGTAGTTGCTGATAATGATTTTGAAATGATTAAGCCGGGTGTTAGCTTTGGTGTTACTGATAAGTTAAATGTATCTGCTTCTTATGCTATGTATGATGCTGATACAGTTGATGCTGAAAATGACTATTTAGATATCGTTGGAACGTATGATCTTGCGGAAAATACTATTTTAGAAGTAGAATATGAAGATTATACTTATGATGGAACTGCTGCAGGACAAGACAAAGAAGTTATTACTACTACTTTAGAAACTAGCTTCTAATTAAATCCATATAGCTTACTTAACTCCTCAGAGATTTTCTCTGGGGAGTTTTTCTTTTCTCATTTATTCATATGGCTGGATTGAAACTCATATATATCTACAGTAGAATATGGTTAATTATATTGAATTCCAGAATTAAATCTGGAATTTTTTTATTTTTTTGCAGGAATTTAAATACATTTATAGTAATATTATAATTACATGAATAAATATTGAATATAATATGTTATATTACATAATAGTATATAGATTCTAGTTATGAGAATGTGATTAGTTGGTAATGGGTAGAGGAGAATCTTTTTTAACTGACACTCACACTGATTGTCCAGCTTAAAGAACAAAGCTGGTCATAAGTCTATGATAAATGTTAATTTTTAATTTGGTAGTGTCTTACCGAACTTCACTGACACTAATAATTATTGTGGTGAAAATGTAGCTATTTAGAAAGGAGGGAAGAAACAGGCTACATATTATATAGAGTAAACAGGAAAAAATGATTTATTTCCTGCAGATGGTAATTGTTGGTTTGACGATCTATCCTTTGATTAATTATTCTAAATTATCGGCAAGTAGGATGAGGAAACACGGCCACTCATCTATACCTAGATATTGGTGGATACTAATTGATTAGAGGATAATAAAAATTAAGATGAAATCACAAGGAGGAAATTAATAATTATGAAAAAATTATCGATTGCATTAGCTTTAGTATTGGTAGTAGCATTAGCTGCTCCAGCTATGGCGATAGAGTATACAGGTGGATTTCTTGAAGTAGAGAATGTACATAATATGGATAGCAGTAAAGATAGTGGAACAGGATATGATATGTATTTAACATTAGAAGATCAAGTAGATGATCAAACAAGTTTCTATGCATTACTTCGAGTTGATCAAAACTTTGGTAATGATGATGGTGCAGACAGTAATGAGTTTCTTAGAAAAGGGTGGGTTAATATAGAGAATGTTGCTGGTCCATTAGCTCTTAGAGTAGGTCGAATGGATGAAGCAGCTGCTGGTAATTACTTATACGATATGGAACTTAAGTATGAATTTGCTAGATTAGCTGCCGATTTAGGAAATCTTTCTTTTAAAGCAGGACATAATTTAGATGATACTAAAAGCGACAATAAAACAACAGGTAATGACAAGGTAATATTTTTTGAAGCTAAAGCTACCGACTTAGGTTTAGTTAATGGAGTAACTTTAAATTATGTTGAAGATGGTGATGATTATGACGGTTATAGTATTGCTTTTAATAAAAACCATGACTCATTTACAGCAGATTTAGTTTATGGAGATGTTGATGTTAGTAATACTTCAGCTGACTTATTAGATGTAAAATTAGCTACAGATAAGTTATTCCCAGGAATAACTGCTTCTGTAGAATATGCTGATGTAGAAGAGGAGTTTGTTGTAGGAGGTAAGTTCCAAGATGATTCTGTATTAGCTGATACTAATCTTACAGGGAAAGATGATGTAGAAATGATTAAGCCAGCAGTTAACTTTGACCTTACTGATAAGTTAAATGTTAACTTTGCTTATGCTATGTATGAAGCGGATAATTTAGTTAATGATGGACATGACTATTTAGATTTAACATTTGCTTATGATTTAACTGAAAAGACTCTTTTAGAAGTAGAGTATGAAGATAATGATTATGATGATGATGCTGATGATAATGAAACACTTAGTACTACTTTAACTGCTTATTTCTAAGTTAAAGTTAAGCTTAAACCCTTCAGAGAAAATCTCTGAAGGGTTTATTTTTTGAAATTTTTTCTATTTCGTGCAGGAATTTAAATACAATTATTCAATTATTATATAATTTACATTAATAACTATCGTGGCGAAAATGTAGCTATTGACGAAAAAAGGGGGGAAGAAACAGGCTACATATTATATAAAGTGGAACAGGAAAAATTAGCTCATTTCCTGTATATGGTAATTGTTGGATTAGGCAAGCAACTTTCTAATTAATTATTCCAAATTACCAACAAGTAGGATTAGGATGAGGAAACATGGCTACTCATCTGTACCTAGATATTGATGGAAATTAATTAGAGAGTAATCAGAATTAAGATAAAATTTCAAGGGGGAAATAAAGGATTATGAAGAAAATAGCTATTTTATTAACTTTAACTTTAGTTGTGGCATTAGCTGCTCCAGCTATGGCGGGTACAATTATGACAAGAACAGATATGAAGGTTAGTGGCAATTTAGAAATTGAGAATAAGTATAATGATCCAGTGACAGGTGATAGTACAAGTCAGACTGTAGGAGACTTAGAGATATATGTTGAAGCAAATCCTGCTGAGAATGTAACTTTCTATTCTGTATATGAAGTAATATATGAGTTCGAACCTAAAAATACAAATAGTAGTAGTAATATTAAAGAAGAAAATCTTAAGGAAGCTTGGCTTAAAGTAGATAATATGTTTGGGCCGCTTACTTTAAAAGCAGGTAGAATTGAGGAGACAGCTACTGATGAAATCTTATACGATGAGGATCAAGAAGAAGGTGTAGAATTGATTTATGATGTTGGCAATGTTTATGCTAAGCTTGGTCATAGCATAGATAGTAGTGATACAGAAAATAAAGCCTTAATGTTCCAAGGAAAGCTTATAGATCTAGGCTTAGTAGATGCAGTAGCTTTGGATTATCTCGATTACAATGGAAAAGGTGATGGTTACACTTTAAAGATTGGTAAGAATCATAGTTTTGTAGATGCATCTATCATGCTTGGAGAAGTAGATAAAGATGATGATGCTAATATGTTTGACTTTAGGGTGTCTACTGAAGAATTATTACCAGGGGTAACTACTTCTTTAGAATATGCAGATGTTGAGGGAGGCTTTATCAATAAAGGTTGGCAGATTGATTCTGTATTTGCTGATGTACATGATGATATTGATAAAGACGATTTGGATATGATTAGACCAGGATTTAATTTTGACCTAAGTGATAAGTTAAATATTGATTTTAGTTATGCTATGTTTAACAATGATGATACTGATAAGGATCAAGATTATTTAGATCTTACTTTTACATATGATCTAAATAAATATACTTATTTAGAAGTTGAGTATGAAGATAACGATTATGATTGGCAAGACAATAAAGAAATCCTTACTACTACTTTAGGAGCAGACTTTTAATTAAAGTAGTATAGCTAAGATTAACCCTTCAGGGATCCTTTCCTGAAGGGTTTTATCTTTTTACATCTTGACATTAAGTTAAAAATTTTGTATACTATAGACTGAACGGTCAGTCAAAGCTAGTTATCAGTGTCATTGGTTAGTGTCAGTTGTGGATGTCAGATTCTACTGACAACAATTCTGATACTGTCACTAATTACTGCCACTGACACTAAATAAGGGGGGAGTTAATGGAACTTAATGATAAAGAAAGAATGATTTTAGATGCGGCTGCAGAGGTTTTTGCTGATAAAGGTTTCTTTAAAGCAACTGTTAGTGAAATTGCTAATGAAGCTGGAGTAGCTAAGGGAACAATCTATTTTTATTTTGAAAGTAAGCGAGATTTATTTAAATCTTTAATTACTTCTAAGACTGAAGCTCTTCACCAAGGAATTAGAAAAGGACAACAAAAAGGGGAAAGTTTTGAAAATCAGATTAAGGAGATCATTTCTAGCAAGTTAAAGTTCTTTGCAGAAGAAGAAGGTTTAGCAAAGTCTATTATCTATGACTATGCTGGAATGGATGAAGGATTCAAGCTTGAGTTATGGGAATTAAGGAATAAACATACAGAAAAGATAGCAGAGATTTTCCAAAAAGCAATCGATGATGGCGTTTTAAGGAATATTTCTGTTGATGATACTGTAACCGTATTATTAGGGACTGTTCATGCTTTCGGTTATAAGAATTATCTTTCACCTGTAGAAGAGGATGTATCTATAGCAGAGACTGTGGATATAATTTATGATCTATTTATGCAAGGAGTTCAAAAATAATGGAGGGATAGAAATGGTACATAATTATAAGAAGTTAATATTTTTACCTGTATTACTAGCATTGATTCTATTTTCAAATATTGCATTTGCTAATGTAGTACAGGATCAAGATAATCAAATTTTAACTTTAAATTTAGAGGAAAGTATAGAGAGGGGCTGGCAGCAGAATTCTTCATTACAGCAGATGAAAGCGCAATTAAATGCTGCTAAAGCGGGAGTTAGTAAAGCAGAGGCAGCTTTAAGACCAGGGCTTGATCTAAATTCAAGCTATACACGTTTTGAGGAGATACCATTTGGATCCACTTCAAAAGATAATTTTAATCATAGTATTAGCTTTAATTATTTACTTTATCAAAAACCAGCTAAATTGCAAATTGAACAGAGCACATATAGTTGGAAGAAGTTAAAGAAAAAATATGAAGCTCAGAAGAATAATTTAGCTTATAGTATTACTCAAAGATACTATAAAGTTTTAGAAGCACAGAATGTAGTGAAAGTAACTGAAGAGTCATTAAAGCAGGTAAACGAACACTTAAAGACTACTAAGGCTCATTTTGAAGCTGGTACTGCTTTAAAGACAGATGTATTACAGACAAAAGTTAGAAAGAGTGAGATGGAAGAGAAACTTTTACAAGTTAAGAATAACTTAGAATTGGCTAAGGTAAGATTAAAGAATCTATTAGAAGTAGATGGTAACAAAGAACTTAAATTAGCAGAAGCGATCAAGGTTCCAGATGTAGATTTATCTCTACAAGAGGTGTTAGATTATGCATTAAATAATAGAGCTGACTTAATGGCTACTAAGTATGAAGTCAAGAAAGCTAGTCAAGGAATAGAATTAGCTGAAACAAAGGATGATCCTAGCTTAGTATTTACTGGTAAGTCAAAGAAAAGTGGTTCTGATGCAATACCTGATGGTGATGCATGGAGTGCAACTGTGAATATGAAGTGGTCATTATATGATGGTGGGGAGAGTGATTCTGGAGTTAAACAGGCTAAAGAGAATCTAGTAGCTGCTAAAGCAACTCTTCATCAACAAGAACAGGCAATTGATTTGGAAGTTAGAGAGAAATTCTTAAATTTAGAAGTTAATCGTAAACAAATATTAACAGCTCAAGAACGAATAGAAATTGCTAAAGAGAATTTAAGATTAGCTGAATTAAGGTATAGAGAAGGAGTAGCTACTAATACTGAAGTCATTGATGCTCAAGTAGCTCTTACTGATGCTAGGAATACTTATCAGGAGCGAGTTTTTGATTATAATGTGAGTCAAGCTGGATTACTGAAATCAATAGGGTTTTCTTACCTATCTTTACATAATTCAGAATTAGAGTTAAGTAAACTTAATTAATCATTGTTTAGTCATATGTTTAAGGAGGGAAGTATTAGATGAATAATAAGAAGATAATTGCATTGTTAGCTGGTTTAATCATTTTTAGTCTAGTTATTTCGGGTTGTGGTTCTAATAATCAAGAGACAATAGCTAACTCTGATTCAAAGAAAGCAGAAAGTGTTGAACAAAAAGCTTCTAAAGAGGATAATAATAAATTAGTAGTTCAAACAGCTGAAGTTACGAAAGATGGTCTTAAAATAGACTTAAATTTCACTGGTGAATTAATAGCTTATCGAGAAGTAAATCTAGTATCGGAAACTTCCGGAGTTGTTAGGGAGCTAAATTTTGAAGAGAGTGATAAAGTAAGAAAAGGAGAGTCACTACTAAAGCTAGATCAGGCTATTCAAAAGGCAAACGTAGAAAAAGCAGAAGGAAATTTAGAAGTAGCTAAAGCTCGATTAGAAGAATTAGAAGCCGGTGCTAGATTAGAAGAGATCAAGCAGGCAGAAGCCTCATTAGAACAGGCAGAGGCTGAATTGAATAATGCCAGAAAGAATTTTAAAAGATTCAAGAATCTATATGAGAAGAGAGTAGTTTCTAAAAGCAAGTATGATTCTGCTAAAAGCAAGTATGAAGTAACTAAAGCCAGATTAGAATCTGCTCGTCAGAAGTTACAATTAGTTAAAAAAGGACCGCGTCAAGAAAAGATTGCAGTAGCCCGGGGGCAAGTAAAACAAGCTCAGGCAGCATTGAATTCAGCTAAGACTCAATTAAATAAAACGACAATCGAAAGTCCGATTAAAGGAGTCATTGCTCAAAAGAAGATAGAGTTAGGGGAAATGGCTACAACCGGAAATCCAGTAGCCAAAATAGTCCAAATGAATCCTATAGAATTTGAAGGAAGCATATCTACCACAGACTTAACTAAAGTTGATATCGGTCAACAGGTAACGGTTGAAGTTGATAGTTATCCTGGAAAGACTTTCACAGGGGAAATTAGTAGAGTAGCACCTACAATAAATTCATCAAATCGTGGTTTGAAGGTAACAGTTCAAATTGCTAATGATGATTTATTACTTAAACCAGGTATGTTTACGACTGGTAATATTTTAGTTGATGAATTAGAGAATGTTTTAGTAGTACCTAAAGCAGCGATTAGAGAAGAGGATGGAGATAAACGTATTTTAATTGTCAAGAATGGAATTATAGAGATTAGAAAAATCGAAATCGGACCATCTAATAATGATCACGTTGTAATAGATCAAGGATTAAAACCAGGTGATAAGGTTGTTGTTCGTGGTCCTGCTAATCTGCAGCCTGGTACTGAGGTTAAGGCTACAGAGTGGGGTGACGCTTAATGAAGTTATCGGACTTTTCAGTTGATAAACCTGTAACAACCGTGATGTTAATCTTAATTATTGTATTACTGGGTGGTATTGCCTTTACTCGTTTAAGTGTAGATTTATTTCCTGATATGACAATACCGGTTATTTCAGTCTCTACTCAGTATGAGGGGGCTGCTCCTGAAGAGATAGAACAATCAGTTACTAGGCCACTAGAAGAAGGTTTAGTAACAGTAGATGATATAGACTCAATACGTTCAACATCTAGAGAAGGTCTCTCACAAGTAACTTTGGAGTTTGATTGGGGAACCGATATGGATATGGCAGCTGTTGATGTTAGAGAACAAGTAAGTTTACTTAAACGGGCATTGCCTAATGAGGCTGAAGAGCCAATAGTGAGAAAAGTAGACTTAGATCAAATTCCAATCTTGATATTAGGTATTTCATCTAATCAAAGAAGTGGAATAGAGTTAAAAGAATATGCTGAAGAGAATATTAAGGACAAATTAGAAAGGATTCCTGGATTAGCTTCAGCTTCTATTGTAAGCGGAGAGAATCGACAGATTAATATCAATGTCGACCGTGAGAAGTTAGAAGGATATAATCTAACTATTAATCAAGTGACGAATGCACTACGTCAGGAAAATATAAATCTACCTGGTGGTGAAATTACAGAAAGACCTACGGAGTATCTATTAAGGACTGAAGGGCAGTTTGAAAGTATTGAAGAGATAAAGAATGTAATCATTGCTATGCGCCAACAGAAGCCGATTACAGTAAAAGATATTGCTGAAATTGAAGATAGATATGCAGATAGAAATGTTTATGTGCGTCTTGATGGAGAAACGACTGTAGGTGCAATGATCACTAAACAGTCTGGCGCTAATACTGTTGAAGTAATTAATCGAGCTAAAAAAGAGTTAGAAAAGATAAAAAAAGGATTACCATCAGATATTAATATCAAAATTTCTCGAGATCAGTCTGATTTTATTAAAAAATCTATTGCTACTGTTCAAGAGAATGTACTTCTCGGTGGATTATTTGCGGTGATTGTATTATTCTTATTCTTAAGAAGTTTCCGGAGTACATTTATTATTAGTATGGCGATTCCAATCACCATTGTTGCAGCTTTTGGATTAATGTATTATAGTGGGTATACTCTCAACTTGATGACGCTTGGTGGTTTAGCCTTAGGAGTGGGGATGTTAGTTGATAACTCTGTTGTAGTTTTAGAGAATATATTCCGACACTTACGTCAAGAAGGAGCTCAACCTATTCAGGCGGCTAAAAAAGGTAGTAGTGAGGTAGGAACAGCAGTCTTTGCTTCTACGATGACTACTTTAGCTGTCTTTATTCCAATCTCTTTTGTTGAAGGAATAGCAAAAGAATTATTTGGTCCGTTCTCAATGACGGTAGCTTTTGCTTTATTGGCATCATTCATCATTGCTATTACTTTTGTGCCAATGGCTTCAGCTAGGTTATTAAGCTTTACTAATGTAGAAAACAGTCGAGATAAGAACCAAGACAAGAATGAAGAGGGATTAGCTGTTAGAGTTGCAAATAAGGTGTTAGATAGTTATCAAAATATATTAGACTGGTGTTTAAGCCATAGAAAGACGGTAATTACTCTGACAGTATTATTATTTGTTGCTTCATTAGCTCTCTTCCCGTTAATTGGGCAAGAGTTTATGCCTAGTTCGGAACAGAATTCATTTCGAATTATGTTAGAATTACCAGTAGGTACTGATTTAGATACTACTAATCAAGAAGCAAAGAGGATAGAAGAGATAATTGCTGAAGTTCCTGAAGTAAAGGTAGCTTTCAGTTTAATAGGAGATAGTGGAGGAAGAGGAAGTACTAGTAGTTCTGGTGAAGCTATGTTTATGATTCGATTGACTGATAAAGAGAAAAGAGAGAGAAGTACTACTGAAATTCAGGAAGCAATTCGTTCAAAGCTTCCGTTAATTCCTGGGGCTGAGATAAGATTTGCTGAAGCTAGTATGATTGGCGGAGGTGGAGGAGGTGGCTCCCCACTTCAAATTAAGATCTTTGGTGATGATCTAGATAGATTAGAAGCGATAGCTAAGCAGGTAAAAGAAGAAGCCAAGAAGGTAGAAAGTACTAGAGATGTTTATAGTTCTGTAGATGAAGGAAAACCTGAAATCAGACTTGATGTAGATCGCAAGCGAGCAGCAGATTTAGGTTTAGGAATAAATCAGATTGGAAGTACAATTGAAACTTATGTCAATGGAAGAACTGCAACTCAATACCACGGGACTGCAGATGGAGATACTATTGATATTGAAGTAAGATTGGCTAAAGAAGATCGAACTGATATAGAACAACTCAGCTCATTAAAGATTATGAGTCCTAAAGGAGAATTTATTCCTTTAGATTCTGTAGCTAAAATAGTTAAAACAGAAGGTCCAACAAGTATTGAACGTGAAGATCAAGAACGTTATATTAGTGTTTATAGTGATCTTAAAGGTAATAAATTAGGCAGCGTTGTGGCTAGTATAAGAGATAGGGTAGAATCTAATATTGAGTTGTCACCTAATTATAGAATTGAATATAGTGGTGAGAATGAAGATATGAAAGAGACATTTAAGAACTTAAGTTTAGCCTTAATAGTAGCCATTATATTAGTCTATATGGTTCTTGCTTCTCAGTTTGAATCATTACTGCATCCATTTACAGTAATGTTGACCCTCCCATTAACACTGATTGGTGTTTTAACTGCTTTATTCTTGACTGGAGAAACACTTAGTGCTACTTCAATGATTGGAGTTATTATGTTAGCAGGGATAGTAGTTAATAACGCAATTGTCTTAGTTGATTATATAAATATTCTTCGTAGTAGAGGCATAGAGCGAAGAGAAGCAATATTAAAAGCTGGTCCTGTTCGGTTACGTCCAGTATTAATGACAGCTTTAACAACAATTTTAGGTTTAATTCCAGTAGCTGCTGGCTGGGGTAGTGGTTCTGAAGGAATGGCGCCAATGGGAATTGCTGTAATTGGTGGATTAACAACAGCAACATTCTTAACTTTATTAGTAATTCCTACTTTATATCTAACTTTAGAAGAGATCAAAGAATTTATGATTGATCTACCTAAGAAGGTAAAAGATAAAATAGCAGGATAAATAGAGTTAGTTTAAAGTCTGAGGCTTATAATTATAAGCCTCAGACTTTTACTTTTGCAGGAATTTATATAGTCGATAGAGAAAGAATAAGGTAAAGAATTGTAATAATTAATAAATATGACAATGGAGGTCTATTATGAATAAAGTGATAGAAGTTTCATTATTTGATATGATTATGTGTCTATCAGATGCTATTGATTTGGTCAGCAAAGCAGTAAGTGGTCATCATAAACGTGTAGCATATATAGCTTCTAGTATAGCAGTTGAAATGGGATTATCTAAAGAAGAAGAACGTAATTTAATTATGGCTGGAGCTTTACATGATGCTGGAGCAATTTCGTTACAAGAAAGATTACAAGCTTTAAAATTTGATACAACATATGCATATAGTTCTGAAGAGACCTGTCAACATGCACAAATAGGTTATCACTTAATTAAGCAATTTGAGCCTTTTTCGGAAGTCGCCCCTTTAATACTATATCATCACTGCATTTGGAATAATAAAGATAATATAAAAAGTGATAGTGAGGAAGTAATTCAGGGAAGTCAGATTTTACATTTAGCAGATCGGATAGACGTACTAATTAATAAGAATGAAGAAATCCTTGGTCAAAGAGAGCATATTCGCAATAAAATTGAAGAAGGTTCTGGAAGTATGTTTAATCCAGAATTAGTTGAAGTCTTTTTAAATATAGCCGAAAAAGAATCTTTTTGGTTTGATACTATTTCCCCAGAAATAACTAGAATTTTGGCTAAAAGATCTGAAGGTAAAAGTATTAAATTGAGTATAGATAGATTACTTAATTTAGCTATGATGTTTAGTGAAATAATAGATTTTAGGTCGGAATTTACAGCTACTCATTCTAGTGGCGTAGCGGTTACTTCTAAAATATTGGCTGAATTAATTGGTTTATCAAAAAGAGAGTGTATGATGATTGAAATTGCTGGTTATCTTCATGATTTAGGTAAACTAGCTATACCTCCAGAAATTTTAGATAAACCGGGGAAATTAACAAAAGAGGAGTTTAATATAATAAAAAGTCATCCTTTTTATACATATCGTATTTTAGAAAGAGTAAAAGGATTGAATCAAATTAATAAGTGGGCTTCTTTTCATCATGAAAGAATAGATGGAGCTGGGTATCCTTTTCATTATGGAGAAGATAGACTAGTAGTAGGCTCTCGAATTATAGCTGTTGCTGATGTATTTACTGCTATTACTGAGAATCGTCCATATAGAGATGGAATGAATAAGGATAAAGCCATGCATGTCTTACAAGATATGGCTAAAGAATTAGCTTTAGATTCAGATATTGTGTTAGTCTTAAAAAGAAATTATGATTATATAAATAATGCTCGCAAACAAGCTCAAAAAAGAGAGGTTAAAAATTATAAGGATCTTGCTAAATAATTCATAATAAAAGAATGTTGTTCTACATCTATTCTTTTTTATTGCAGGATTTTTTTAGTAAATGAATAATATATTAATAAGGTGTTTATATATGCATAAGTTCATAATTTATCTTTTAATATTAAGTTGGGAGATGTGGTATTCAGGTGTATTAATACTGATTTAAAAAAATGAAATTAGTTTAGTGACCAAATATAAATTATAATATAGAAATAGAAAGGGTTGATTACATTATGCTTTCTAAAACCACATCTAATTTAAAGATTTATTTTTTAGGTTCATTCCGTATGGAAATAAATGATAAAGAAATATTAGCTAATAACTGGAAGTCTAAAAAAGCACTTATGCTCTTTGCCTATCTTATTACTAAATGTGGAGAGAGAGTACCTAAGGATATATTAATGGACTTATTATGGCCAGATAAGAATAAGGATCAAAGCCATAATTTGCATACAACTATATATTTCTTACGTCAGACTTTAGATTCATTATTAGATACTGATCAGGAACTCATACATATTAATTATTCTAAAGGTTCATATTGGCTTGAAAAAAATGATTATTGTTGGTTAGATTTTAAAGATTTTGAGCAACTATATAAACGAGGTAATCAGTTAATAGAGGAAGAACCTCAAGCAGCAATAAGGTGTTTCCAAAAAGCATTATTACTATATAGAGGAGAATTTCTAACAGATGAATTGTATAAGGGTTGGGCTATAGAATTTCGTAGATATTTTAAGGAAATATATTTAGATATTACTTTAAAGACTGCATCATTACTTGTAAACTTAAAAAGAAATTATACTAAGGCAATTCAGACTTGTCAAGAAGCTTTAGAGATCGATCCATATAGAGAGGAACTTCATCAGGCTATTATGTCTTACTTAATTAAAGATGAGAGATATGTGGAAGCAGCTAAGAAATATCAGCAATATACTAAAATTTTATATAAAGATTTGGGCTTAAGACCAAGCCCTAAGGTTCAAGGTATTTTTAAAAAGTTAAGCTCATTGAGTAATAAGGAAGTAAATTTATTATTGAATTTGTCGGAAAAACCAAAAGCCCTTGGACCATTTCAATGTAATAGGCAAACATTTGAAATGATATATGAGTTGGAACTTAGGAAACAAAGACGGAGTAAAAGACCTTTTACTTTAATGAATATCACTGTAGAAGAAGAAGGATACATAAAAAAGAAAGAGATTATTTTGGATGTTTTACAGCAATCCCTTAGACTAGGAGATATTATTTGCTTATTGGATGATAGACAGATAATGCTTCAATTACATAGAGTAGGTAATAAGGGATCATTAGTAGTTAAAAGGCGTTTGGAAAGTATATTGAGTGAAAAAGGATTTAAGTTATTATCGATTGAATGTCAAACAATAAATTTTGCAGATCAATCTTTTGGATTAGAAGAAATGATTATATAGAAATGTTGATTTAAGGATAAATATGGTAATTAATATTTATTTTATCTTTAATATGTATAAGTTATCTAAAAATGGGGAAAATAAATCTGGTAATTGGACAAAATTTCTGTAGAATGAAGGATAAATTAATTATGTCTAGAATTAATATTAGGTAGTAGAATTTTAGTAAATGATATTATCTAGTCATAGGTGTGGTACACTTATGACTTTTTAATTTAAAGTAGAGAGGTGATTGTATGGAACAGATTGTATATACTAATGAAGGTAAAGTATTATTAAGAGAGGCTATTCAAGATGACGTGCCTAAAATTGTAGAACTCTATGAGGAATTACCTAAGAATGAATATTGGGAGGCAGAAGAATTAGCACAAAGTCATTATGATTTAATTGAGGAGACTAATGGAACTACATATGTAGCTGTCTTAGGTGAAGAGGTAATCGGTCATACAGAAGTAGTTTTGCCTAACACCAAAGATAAACATGCTTTTTTAATTAAACTACAAATCAAGGATGATCTTAGGCGTCGTAAATTTGGTATTGAATTAGTCCGTTATTCGATGATTATGGTAAAGAAAGAAGGGTATTTAGGGTATGCTGTTTGGCCAGATGCAGATAAGTCTAAAGGTCTCTTCAAGAAATTAGGTCTTGAAGAGATAAAAACGAATCAGGAGATTAAGTTTAAGGTTAAAGAAGAAATGCCAAGTGTGTCAGGTGAAGTGTTAGAAGAAATAGAAACCGTAGAAGATTTGAAAGAGTTTAGAATGGTAGTTGGATATAAGTATGCACCGGACTTTGTTTGGAATCGTGGTTTTAAACTAGCTAAACAAGAGGTGTTAAATTATAAAACTCCAATTATCAAGAAGGTTAGTGTAGAAGGTGGAGAGGGAATAATCTTTTGTGATAATAGAAATCTATTTATTGCAGTTCCTGAAGCAGAAGAAGAGAATGCTGAATTAATTAGTGATTTAGTTAAATATGGCTCTCAAATTGCTAAAGATGCAGATGAATTATTAACTTATATTGATTCAGATATATGGGAGATCATAAAAGAAGAATTTGATGATTATTGGGAAATCGAAATGGATAAAGCACGTCTAGAAATGAAAATGGAATTTGAATAATAAAAAAGATCCACTGCTAATTAGCAGTGGATCTTTTTTTATTTTTGAGCTAAGTTTGTGACGAATTCTTTTTTAGGAGTAATATAGACAGTCTTTTGGTTTTCATAATAAACCATACCCGGTTTAGCTCCTTTTGGTTTATTTACATGTTTAACTAATGTATAATCTACAGGTACATTTGAAGAGCTTTGTGCTTTACTATAATAAGCAGCTAAATGAGCAGCTTCTTCAATAGTTTGATTCGGAATTTCATCTTTAGTATGATTTCTAATAATAACATGAGAACCAGGAATTTTTTGAACATGGAGCCAAAGATCATGATTATTGGCTGTATATTTAGTTAAGCGGTCATTTTGTCTATTATTACGTCCAACTCTAATATCAAATCCATCTGAAGATTTAAACTTAAGAGGTTCTAATTTTTTCTTTTCTCTTTTTCTTTTATCTTTTTTATTCTTTTTCTGTTTTTTAATATATTCTTCATCGGTTAATTCTTCTTTAATTTCAGCTAGATCATCTAATGTCTTAGCTTGGTCAATAGAAACTTCAACTTGTTTAAGATAATTAACTTCGTTTTTAGCTTTCCTTAATTCATTTTCAAGGTAATCAACACTTCGCTTAGCTTTATTATACTTTTCAAAGTATTTTTGAGCATTTTCAGCAGGAGATAAATCTTGATCTAATTGAATAATAATTTCTTCTTCTTCATCTGAATAATAATTTGGAGACTTTAATTTATCTTGACCAGGTTCAATTCGATAAATATTAGCTTTAATCAACTCACCTTTAATTTTATATTTTTCTGCATTACGGGCACCTTTAAGTTGTCCTTTAACCCGTCGATATTTCTTCATTGCTTTTTCTATATTATCTGAAGTAATTCGTTTTAAAGAACCTTGTAGACTGCCAATTTTCCTCTTTCTAATTTTAGTTGTAAAGTAGTAATCTAAAAGTTCATTTGCAGTGGAAAATTCTCTTTTTTTCATTTGAGGAAATTGGGTTAATTTTGTTATAGAATAAGCTTTTAATTTATCATCTTTATCTATAACTAAAGTTGGAGTAAAGTTATCATCTATAATATTATTAATTAATCTTTGAAATTCTGTCCATGATTTCTCTAAAGATACACTATTAATCTTTCTAATCTTATCATTGCTGTCAAGTCCAGCCCGATATGATAATTCTTTAGCAATTAATGGACTGATTCCTCGTAAATTTTCCATAATAGCTCGATAAATCTCTTTATCTATATCAGCTTTAACCTGTTGTAAGAATGCTTCTTTTTTTATCTTTAATGGATTAACTTTATCTTGTCCTGGTGGTAATTCATAAGAATGACCTGGTAGAATTTCACGATGTCTACTCATATTTGAAGTAACTCTTTTAATACTATCTAATATTTGGCCATCTTCTTTAAGTAAAATAATATTACTATGTCGTCCCATTATTTCTATTAACAAAATTTTGGTTTCAATTTTGCCTTCATTATTTTTAGAGTCTATATAAAACTTCAATATTCGTTCAAAATTAGGTTGTTCAATTTTACGTAATCTGCCATGTTCAAGATGTTTTCTAAGTAACATACAAAAATCCGGAGGGCGTAATGGGTTTTCCCTATCGGTTTCAGTAATATGTACTCGAGGATCTTGAGGGTCAGCAGATAGAAGTAATTCAATATTTTCGCCAGGTTTTCTAAATCTCAAAGTCAACATTTCATCTTCCGGTTGATAGATTTTATCTAGACGACCGCCAATCAACATATTTTCTAATTCACTTTTAATGGATTTTAAGACTAATCCATCTAAAGCCATAATTATCACCTCACAGTATGTATAAAATCTACAATAATATTAACATTTACACAAAACATTTGCAAATATTTAATTAAAGGGGCTGGATAAGTAATTTTTACTATAATTAATTTTAAAAGAATCTTAATTATGTAATTTTATTCCTTTAGCATGAATATTAATATTATGAATTATATCTAGAGGGGGGAAGATATGAAGGAAGAGAATAATAAAGCAACATTCCAATTATCTAGTTCTAAAGTAATAGATAAATTAAATGCTGACCCACAAGTAGGACTTCCAGAATCAGAGGTAAAAAAGAGACAACAAAAGTATGGTCCTAATAAACTTCCAAAACAAAAGCGTAAAACATTATTTAGTTTATTATTAGATCAATTTAAGGATTTTATGGTTTTAGTTTTAATTGGAGCAGTAATAGTTTCAGGTTTATTAGGTCAAGTTGATGATGCAATTGCTATCCTAGCTATTGTTATTTTAAATGCAATTATGGGGTTTGTGCAGGAGTATCGAGCTGAAAAGTCTTTACAAGCATTAAAGAAGTTAGCAGCCCCAGAGGCTATGGTTTTAAGAAATAATGAAAAAAAGAAGGTATCGACAGATAGTTTGGTGCCTGGAGATATAATATATTTAGAGAGTGGTGATAAAGTACCTTCTGATGCTAGGCTATTAGAAGCTAATAGTTTAGAAATTGATGAAGCTTCTTTGACAGGTGAATCTATTCCAGTTAAAAAGAATGTTAAAAGAATTAAGGATTCAGAAGTTGCATTAGGTGATAGACATAATATGATTCATATGGGAACTACAATAGTTAAAGGAAAAGGAAAGGCTGTAGTAACTGACATAGGGTTGAATACAGAAATGGGCCAGATAGCTGATATGTTGCAAGGAACCCAAGAGCGGGAGACACCATTACAAGAAAGGTTAAAGTCTTTAGGCAAATGGCTAGTCTATATTTGTTTTTTAGCTTGTGCAGCTGTAGTAGTGCTCGGTGTTATTAAAGGAGAACCATTATATAAGATGTTTATAGCAGGAGTTAGTTTAGCAGTAGCAGCTATTCCAGAAGGGCTACCAGCAATCGTTACTTTATCACTGGCTATTGGAGTACAACGAATGATTAAAAGGCAAGCAATAGTAAGGAAATTACCGGCTGTAGAAACATTAGGGTGTGCTACAGTTATCTGTTCTGATAAGACAGGGACTTTAACTAAGAATGAAATGACAGTTAAAAAGATTTATGCAAATGAGAAGACTTATAACTTAGAGTCTACTTCATTAAATAAAAAATCTATAAGAGATGTATTAAGGATTGGAGCTATCTGTAATAATGCTGAATTAAAACGTAAAAATCAAGGATTTAAAGGAAAAGTAGAGAATATAAAACAACGCTTTATAGATAGTGATGTAAAATGGGAAGTCTTAGGTGATCCAACTGAAGGAGCTCTTTTGTTAGCAGCTCAAAAAGCTAGGTTAGAAAAGGCGGAGTTACAGAATAAGTTTTCAAAGCTTTGGGAAATACCTTTTGATTCCAATCGGAAGAGAATGTCAGTAATTGGACAGCGTAATGGAAAGAATACCTTATATTTAAAAGGAGCCCCAGATATAGTTTTAGATAGATGTAGTCACTATATTAAAGGAGGGGAAGTAAGGAAATTAGATAATGAAACTTTAAGAAAGCTTCAGCAAACAAATGATGAATTATCTTCACAAGCTTTAAGGGTATTAGCTGTAGCAATGCGTAGGTTACCAACTAATTTTAATCAACAGAGATTAGAAGAGTATGAAACAGATTTAGTATTTGTAGGTTTAGTAGGAATGATTGATCCACCACGTCCAGAAGCTAAAAAAGCCATAAGTCGATGTAAGCGAGCAGGTATTAGACCAGTAATGGTGACTGGGGATCATAAGAATACTGCAAAAGCAATTGCTAAAGAGTTAAATCTTTTAAATAAAGGAGATAGAATAGTTACTGGAAATGAATTAAAGCAGATGGGTAATAAAGAGCTTAAAGAGGGGATAGATCAAATAAGTGTTTATGCTCGGGTATCGCCGGAGGATAAGCTAAGGATAGTTAAAATTTTAAAAGGTAAAGGTGAAATAGTAGCCATGACTGGGGATGGGGTTAATGATGCTCCAGCAGTTAAAGAGGCTGATATTGGGATTGCTATGGGCGAGAAAGGAACTGATGTAACTAAAGAGGCTTCATCATTAATTTTAGCAGATGATAATTTTAGGACTATAGTTTCAGCTGTAGAAGAGGGTAGAGCAATCTATGATAATATCCGGAAATTTATACGTTATTTACTTTCATGTAATATCGGTGAAATTTTAACTATGTTTTTGGCTTCACTTCTTGGTTTTCCTTTGCCATTAGTTCCGATTCAGATTCTCTGGGTTAATTTAGTGACTGATGGTTTGCCTGCATTAGCTCTAGGAGTGGATCCAGCTGATGATGGTATTATGACTAGACCACCTAGACCACCAAATGAAAGTGTCTTTGCTCATGGATTAAAGACTAGAATAATTACTCAAGGTATTTTAATTGGTTTAAGCACTTTATTTGCTTTTATATTAGGTTTGAAAGTTAGTGGGGGCAATTTAGTTGAAGCTCGGACAATGGCATTTACTAACTTAGTAATTGCTCAGTTATTCTTTGTATTTAGTTGTCGTTCAGAGCAACATAGTTTCTTTGAGATGAATCCGTTGTCTAATCTCTATTTAATAGCAGCTGTAATTATTTCATTTACTATGCAATTAATTGTACTTTACATACCGAGTTTAGAAGGGATATTTAAAACGACTTCTTTAAATGCAAGTGAGTGGATCTTAATTTTAATTACTGCTGGAAGTGCTACTATTTTAGTAGAGTTTTTTGAAGGCATAGTTAATAAAGTTAGAGAAAAAGTAAAATATATCAGTATAGAAGAATCTAATTAAATAGTTAATTTATAGACCAGATAGCTTTGAGATAAGTTGTCTGGTTTAATTTCTTAAAAAAAGAAAGGAGTAGTTGGTAAATTTTTATTTAACCATGCAGGAATTTGCTATTTTCATCACGAAATCTGTAGAATAAGTAGTAATGGTTTAGGTTAGTATTAAAATTTCAAATATATTAAGTGTAATTTGGAAGGAGGAAATAATAATGAGTAATGAAACTCAACAGTTAATAGTTTTTAATTTAGGTGGAGAAGAATTTGGAGTTAAGATTACTAAAGTACAGGAAATTATAAGAATGACGGAAATTTCTAAATTACCTAATAGCTCTGAATTCATGTCTGGAATCATTAATTTAAGAGGTGACATTATCTCAGTTATTGATTTAAGAAAGAGGTTTGGGGTAGAACAGCAAGAGACTAAAAAGACACGAATTATCATTGTGGAGATGGATGATCAAGATGTTGGTTTAATTGTAGACAATGTTTCAGAGGTTTTAAGAATAGAACCAGAGGATATTGATGATGCTCCACAAAGAGTAGCTGGAATTAAAGATGACTACTTAAAAGGAATAGGTAAGGTTGAAGAAAGAATTATTGTTCTTCTTGATTTAGACAAGCTATTAACTACAGAAGAAAAAATTGAATTAGAAAATGTTGATCAAAATGTTGAAGAGGAAGATATAGCATAATTTGATTTATTAATTCCGTAAAGGGGGTTAAGGTATGGATATTAATGAACTTCAGGAATTATATGCAACTGAAGCACAAGAGCATTTAGAAACTCTAAATAGTTCATTATTGGATTTAGAAGATAATCCTGATAATTTAGATATCATTAAAGAATTATTTAGAGCAGCTCACACCCTTAAAGGTATGGCAGGTACAATGGGGTTTGAGAAAGTAAGTAATTTAACTCATGCAATGGAGAATATCTTAGATAAATTACGAAATGAAGAAATGGTTTTAAATACTGAAATTGTAAACTTATTATTTAAATCTGTAGACACTTTAGAAATCTTAATTAATGATGGTGAAGATGATTTATCTTTTGAATTAGATGATATCATATCTGAGCTTAAGGCTTATGCCAGTGGAGATATTGAGGTTAGTCAAAGTGATGTTGACAAAGAGGACAAGGATGGTGACCATAGCTTAAAATTATCTTCTAAAGAGATTGAATCTGCTAAAGAGAAACTTACAGAAGAATCGACTATTTTCTTATTAAGAGTTATTTTAGAAGATGATTGTGTCTTTGGAGCATTACGGGCTAAGATGGTAAATGATGAGTTAAGAAATTATGGTGATTTAATTAAAGGAGAACCATCATTTGCTAATTTAGAAAGTGAAGATATTGAAGAAGAATTTCAAATTCTATTTGCAAGTGAATTTGACTCTAGAGAAATTCTTAATGCTTTAGATCGTATTTCTGAATTAAAAGATTTAGATTTAGATGAAGTCCAAAATTTAGATGATTTAAAGAAGTCAAGCACTAATAAGAAGAAGTCTAAAAGTAGATCTTCTGCTAAATCTTTATCAAAACGCTTAAAATCTAGTAGTACTATTAGAGTAGATGTAGAGAGATTAGATGATTTAATGAATTTAGTGGCTGAATTAGTGATTAAAAGAACGCAAGTTGAATCTATTGGAGAAAGTTATCAATTAGATGAATTAAACAAGAAGTTGAAATCATTAGGGAAAGTTACAAGTGAATTGCAGAATTCAGTTATGAAGATGCGAATGGTTCCTATTAATTTAGTATTTAATCGGTTTCCAAGAATGGTCAGAGATTTAGCTCAAGAGATGGATAAAGAGATTAATTTAGAGATTGAAGGAGAAGAAACAGAACTAGATAGAACTATTATTGATGAAATTGGTGATCCTTTAGTACATATTTTACGGAATGCAGCTGATCATGGAATAGAGAGTCCAGAAGAGAGAAAAGAAGTAGGAAAAGATCCTGCTGGAACTGTTAAGATGTCAGCTTTTCATGAAGGGAATAATGTAATTATTCAAATCAGTGATAATGGTCAAGGGATTAATCCAGAGTTTATCAAGCAGAAGGCAGTTAGTAAGGGAGTAGTTAGTAGAGATGAAGTTGAGGCTTTAAGTGATCAGGAGATAATCAATTTAATCTTCGCTTCTGGTTTCAGTACTTCCGAAGAGGTAAGTGATGTTTCTGGTCGAGGAGTAGGAATGGACGTAGTCAAGAATAAGATTGAATCTTTAAGTGGTTCAGTTGATATTCATTCAGAAATTGGTAAAGGTTCTACTTTTACAATTAAGTTACCTTTAACTTTAGCTATTATTCAAGGATTCTTAATTAATATAGTTGATCAAAAATATGTTCTACCTTTGGAGACAATTCAAGAAATTGTCAAGGTTTCTCCTGATGAGATTAAGACTATTCGTCAACAGGAGGTTATTCAGCGTCGAGGTTTAGTAATTCCATTAATTAATTTAAGAAATGAGTTAAACAAACCAGATTATGAAGAAAGACCAGAGCAAATTTCAGTGGTGATTATTAAAATTGGCGAAGAAAGTTATGGTTTAATAGTTGACTCTATTATTGGACAGCAAGAGGTAGTTATTAAAAGAATTAATGATTTATCAGATGGAGTAGAGAAGATAGCGGGAGCTACTATTCTAGGTGATGGTAGTGTAGCTTTAATAATAGATGTTGAGGAAATAACTAATGAGTAGGAGGGTTTTGGATGTCTAAGGGGATTTTGATTGTTGATGATGCACAATTTATGAGGACGATGTTATCTAAGGTAGTCGAAGAAGATGGATACACAGTAGTTGGAGAAGCTGTTAATGGAGTAGATGCCGTGCAGAAGTATCAAGAGTTAAATCCGGATTTAGTGACTATGGATATTACTATGCCGGAGATGGATGGTATTGAAGCCATGGAAGAGATTAAAAAGATTGATGCTAATGCTGACATTATTGTTTGTAGTGCTATGGGGCAGAAACCAATGGTTATAGATGCATTAGAAGCAGGTGCTAAAGACTTCATTGTAAAACCTATTAAACCTGAAAAGGTTAAAGAGGCTTTAGCAAATATATTAGAATAAGTTCTGTTTTTAGGTGAATTAAAGGAGGGGCTAAGTTGGCATCTGAAATAAAAGTCTTAGTTGTTGATGATTCTGCTTTTATGAGAAAAATGATTTCCTCCATGCTAGACATTAAAGGGATTAAAGTAATTGATACTGCAAGAAATGGTAAGGATGCGTTAAATAAATTAAAAGAATGTAATCCGGATGTAATTACTTTAGATGTAGAGATGCCAATAATGAATGGACTAGAATTTCTGCATAAATTAATGGGTAAAAAACCATTACCAGTTATTATGTTAAGCAGTCTAACAGAGAAAGATAGTATGACAACTATTAAAGCTTTGGAATTAGGAGCGGTCGATTTTATTCCAAAACCTTCAGGAACAATTTCTTTAGATATAGATCAAATTGAGAATGAATTGATTAAGAAGATTAAAGCAGCAGCTAAATCTACAATAAAAAGAAGATCTATTAATAAAGAAGGTAAACGAAATAATATTATAAATCTTAAAAATAGAAGAAAACGATCGCTTAAAACGTCTAATATAATTAATGATGATGAAAAAATAATAGTAATTGGATCTTCTACCGGAGGACCTAGAGCTTTAAAAAGTGTTATTTCTAAGATTCCTGCTGATTTCAATTTAGGAATTTTATTAGTACAACATATGCCTGCGGAATTTACTAAATCATTGGCTAAACGATTAAATAGATTATCTGGTTTAGAAGTGAAAGAAGCAAATGATGGAGATAAGATTAAGCCTGGTAAGGTTTTATTAGCACCAGGTGATTATCATATGTTGGTTACTAAGCAAGGAAAAATAAAATTAAACAAGGATAAAAAAGTACATAACATAAGACCGGCAATTGATTTAACAATGGAGTCTGCTGTTCAGCAGTATGGTAGTGGTGTCTTAGGTGTTATCTTAACTGGAATGGGTAAGGATGGAACCCAAGGATTAAAAGCTATTAAAGAAGCTGGAGGATATACTATAGCTCAAGATAAAAAGACTTCAGTGGTCTATGGTATGCCTAAATCTGCATTTGAAGCAGGAGTTGTTGATAGTGTTAAACCGTTATCAGCCATTAGCAGTGAGATTATAAGATTATCTAAAAAAATAAAATAAATAATGAAAAAAGCCTTTAATCCAAATGGACTAAAGGCTTTTATAAATTTAATCGTTATTTTCTAATTTAGGTAGTTTAATTAATTTTTCTAATTTTTCGTTTTCTAATTTAAGCTGTGAATACATTCTACCTACGCGCTTAGTATCGGTGATTTTAGATATTGGTAATTCTTTTAACGCTCCATTTTCTGTAATACATAGAAGAGTTTCATCTTTAGTAGCAGTAATAATTTGTGTTAATTCATAGTCATCGCTAGATAAGGTCTGTAATCCTTTCCCGTTACGATTCTGTAATTTATATTCGGAAATTTTGGTACGTTTCCCTTTGCCTTGTGGATCGAGAGCTATTACATAATCATCTTCCTTGGTTGCGTCAAAGCTAATTACTTTATCACCTTCACTTAAGGATATTCCTTTACTTCCTTTAGTATTTCTACCAGTATCAGAAACACTTGATTCATTAAAGTGGATTGTCTGTCCTTGTTTAGTTCCTAACAATAAATTTTGTTCTCCATCTGTTACTTCAATTCCAATTACTTGATCGTCTTCATTAAGGTTAATGGCTTTAATAGAAGAGACGGTAGTTTCATATTCTTTACCAACTGTTTTCTTAACTAGACCTTGTTCAGTAGTAATAGTAATATATCTTTCTTTAACTTCATTGTTTAGTAAGATAATATCAACAATTTCTTCATCTATCGGTAATTTTAAATAATTATTTAAAGGATCTCCTGTAGAAAGACCGTGATGTTCTGGGATTTGATGTGTCTTTAGAATATGGACCTGTCCAGTATTAGTAAAGAATAATAGGTCATCCCGGGTGGTACCGGTAAAGACGTGAGTGACATAATCTCTTTTTCCAGACCGCACATTACTTAAGTCATTGGTTCGTTTGAGGTATTTGCGATGTGAGAAAGAGATTACAATATCTTCATCTTTAATTAAGTCACTTTCATCTAATTCTGCTTTGGATTCATCGGCAATTATCTCTGTCTTTCTGTTGTCTCCATATTCTTCTTGGACTTCATTTAATTCTTCTTTAATTAAGCTATTCATTACATCTTTTTTATTTAAAATAGAGTTTAAGTAATCAATTTTTTCTTTTAATTCAGCAACTTCATCAGTAATCTTTTTGATTTCTAAGCTTACTAGTCGTTGTAATTTCATATTTAAAATAGCCTCTGCTTGTCTTTCAGTAACTTTTAATTCTTTTTGTAAGTTTGTTTTAGCAGTTCGTGGATAACGAGATTTTCTAATTATTGCAATTACTTGGTCTAAATTATCAATTGCTTTCTTTAATCCTATTAAGATATGTTTGCGTTCTTGGGCTTTATTAAGTTCAAATTCTGTTCGTTTAGTGATAACTTCTCTTCTAAAGTTTAAGAAATGTTGGAGAATAGTTTTAAGGTTCATTACTTCTGGTCGTTGGTTTACTAAAGCTAACATGTTAATACGATAGCTTGTCTGTAGTGAAGTATATTTATAAAGTCGATTAAGAATGATATTAGAATTTGCTTTACTTTTTAAGTCAATTACAATTCTTAATCCATCTCGGTCGGATTCATCACGAATATCTGATACATTATCTACTTTACCTTTCTTCACATTGTCAGCCATTTCTTCGATTAACTTAGCTTTTCGCAGCTGATAAGGTATTTCAGTAACTACAATTCGTTGTGTATTACGTCCTTTTTTTTCAATCTTAGTTTTAGCTCTTAAAATAATTCTACCTTTACCGGTTCGATAGGCTTTTTTAATTTCATCATCGCCAATGATTTTACCTCCAGTAGGAAAGTCCGGTCCAGAAATGAGTTTCATCAATTCTTCTAAGTTACAGTCTTCATTTTCTAATAAGTAATTCAAACCAGAAATTACTTCAGTAAGGTTATGAGGTGGGATATCAGTACTCATTCCTACAGCAATTCCATTTGAACCATTAATTAATAGATTAGGTAATCGTGAAGGTAGTACTGTTGGTTCCTGTAAAGAGCCATCAAAGTTATCGATAAATTCAACTGTATTTTTTTTAATATCAGATAGAATATCTTCAGACAGAGGTGCTAATCTAGCCTCAGTATATCTCATAGCTGCTGCACTATCTCCATCAATTGAACCAAAGTTTCCATGACCATCTATTAACTTGTATCGTTGGCTAAAGTTTTGGGCCATACGGACCATTGCATTATAGACTGCCGCGTCACCGTGTGGGTGATACTTACCTAAAACCTCACCGACGATTCTAGCTGATTTCTTATGAGGTTTATCAGGGGATAATCCTAAATCTTTTGTAGCATAAAGAATTCTTCTATGTACAGGTTTTAATCCGTCACGCACATCTGGTAAAGCCCGACTAATGATAACGCTTAATGAATAATTTAAATAAGATTCTTTCATTTTATCTTCAATTGCAACAGGCATAATTTCTTGTTGTTGAGTCATATCTATCAATCTCCTTTCAATAAATTAGCAATTTTAAGTATTATTAATAACAATATCTATTATATCATTAATGAATTATACTTCAAATATAAGTTTAACTTTATATTTACTTATTAGTATAATTTAGTTCTCAAAAAGATTGTTATATATAAAATAATGATACATGAAACTATTATATTCTTCAAGAAATTTACGCAACTTCCTTAACTTATAAAGGAAATTATTAACTTTATGTTGTAATAATATAAAGGAAGGGTAGTTAATTTTTGTTGATATTATACTTGTATACTTTACAAAAAATGTGGATAAGTTAGTCAATGAATTAAGTCTCTTATATGCATTATTTGAAATACTGGTATTTGTGACTAATCTTTGTTATAATAATAAGCGGTTAATTATGTATTAAACTAATTGATAATTATAGAAGTTTTAAATGAAGATTGGGAAGGTGATGGGATGACTTTAAAGAAAAAATATAATGCAGAACAGATTCAAGTATTAGAAGGCTTAGAAGCAGTACGTAAAAGACCCGGAATGTATATTGGTAGTACTGGTACTAAAGGATTACATCATTTAGTATGGGAAGCAGTTGATAATAGTATTGATGAATTTTTGGCAGGTTATGGAGAAGAAATAGAGATTAAGATTAAAGAAGATAATATAATTTCAGTTAAAGACGAAGGTCGTGGAATACCTGTTGATATTCATCCTAAGAAGGATTTGCCGGCTGCTCAGTTAGTATTGACTACTTTGCATGCTGGTGGAAAATTTGGTGACGGTGGATATCAAGTTTCTGGTGGATTACATGGAGTTGGTATTTCGGTAGTGAATGCCTTATCTGAGTGGGTAAAGTTAGAGATTAAGCGAGATAAGTATACTTATACTCAAAAGTATGAAAGAGGAGTACCAGTAACAGAGTTTGAGAAAGGAAAGAGAACTACTAAGACTGGGACTAAGATTGAATTCAAACCAGATCCTGAAATTTTTGATACTTTGGTCTTTAAATTTGAAACATTGGCTAATAGATTACAGGAATCAGCTTTTTTAAATAAAGGTTTAAAGATTATTCTTATAGATGAGCGGCCTGATTTAGAGAATGAGGTTACTTATCAGTATGATGGCGGGCTCGAAGCTTTTATTGAATATTTAAATCGTGATCGGGATGTACTTGATAAGAATATTGTTTATTTAGAAGAAGAAGTAGATGATACTTATATTGAAGTGGCTATACAGTATAATAAGAGTTATAACGACCGGATTTATACTTTTGCTAATAATATTAACACACATGATGGTGGCTATCATTTAACTGGCTTTAAAGCGGCTTTAACTAAGTCATTTAATAATTATGCTAAGGAGAATAACCTTTTAAAGAAGAAAGATCCTAAATTAAGCGGTCGAGATATTCGTGAGGGCTTAACAGCAGTAGTTAATGTTAAGTTAACAGAGCCTCAGTTTGAAGGACAGACTAAGACTAAGCTAGGGAATAGTGAGATTAGAAGCAAGGTAGAAAGTACGGTTTATGAGTATTTAAGTTATTATTTGGATCGGAATACCGATTTTGCTAAGAAGGTAATTAATAAAGCTTTAGAAGCAGTAAGAGCTAGAAATGCTGCTAAAAAGGCTAAGGAATTAACTAGACGGAAAGGCGTTTTAAGTAGTAATTCTTTGCCTGGGAAATTATCTGATTGTAGTAGTCGTAAGTCAGATAAGACAGAGGTATATTTAGTAGAGGGAGATTCAGCAGGTGGTTCGGCTAAACAAGGAAGAAATCGAAAGTTTCAAGCGATTCTACCTCTAAAAGGGAAAATTATGAATGTAGAACGAGCTAGATTAAATAAAATTATCAGTAATACAGAGATTGCTTCAATTATTACTGCTTTAGGGACTGGAATTGGCGAAGAATTTAATCTTGATAAATTAAGATATGATAAAGTTATTATCATGACTGATGCTGATGTGGATGGTGCTCATATATGTACATTAATTTTAACATTATTCTATCGTTATATGCCGGAGTTAATCTCAGAAGGTCATGTATATATTGCTCAACCTCCTTTATATAAAGTGACCTATAAAAAAGATGAGAAGTATCTATATTCGGACAAGCAGTTACAAGAATATTTAGCTGATTTAGATCGTAGTAAAGTTAGTATTCAGCGTTATAAGGGATTAGGTGAAATGAATCCACGGCAGTTATGGAAGACAACAATGGATCCAGAAAATAGAAAGTTACAACAGGTTGAGGTTGATGATGAACGAGAAGCTGATGATATATTTACACGATTAATGGGTTCTAAAGCAAGGTTAAGACGTGAATTTATTATGGGTAATGCTGATTTGGCTAATAACTTGGATATATAGTGTAGTTGTAGGGACTCATAAAGTCTGCAACTATGAGTATAAAGTTTGCAACTAAATTGCAGAAAGATTGCAATTTGTATAAATATGCAATATTAAGTATAATTATAAATAGACTAAAAATAATAAAATGATTGGATAAAATATCCTGTGTCTTTAGATAAATTGAGGGCACAGGATATTTTTATGTTTAAGATGTTTATCATAAGTTTCATACTTATACATTTATGGAGGAAAATAATATCTTTTGTGGTAATATTATAATGAAGAGAGTTTTATAAAGTTATTTGTTAGACTGGAATGAATATACAGTAGTGTTTGCGAAGTAACTTCAATAAGTTGATGTTATTTTGGGTATTTGCGAAGTTTGTAGTTCGTAAAAAATAAGTTAGACGACATACAACTTGGTTTTTTATAGTTATTTATATATTGTTGATGGAAATTTAATTTTTTTATTATAAATTATATGTATTGCCTACGGTATTTTTACTGCATTAAAAAATAATAAAAGGGGTGTTTTATGGCTATTATGAAGTGGTTAAATATTATTTCGGGAATTTGTTCTATTATTTCGTTATTTATTTCTTGTTTTGTTGCCAATAAAGTGGTAAAAATAAGTAAAGAACTTAAGATTGATAGTTCAACAAATGTAGGCAAACAAACAACTGTTGGGAAAGAGAATACGGTTGTAGGAAGAGATATGAAATGATAAAAAAATTTAAGCAGTTTATATTCGGTAAAAATAATAAATCAGCAGGTCGAGACCTTATAGATGTAGAAAAGACGTATAATTTTGATCCTCATCCAATACGTTTTTATGAAGAAGATATAAAAGAAACTATTTTATGTTTTTCTGAAGAAGTAGAGGAGTTGGGTAATGTGATTGAAGAAACAGATGACTTTTATAGACCCCACATAGAAGAAAAGAATGAAATAAATAATCTTTCTAAAAGATGTTTTAAATTTATTCAAGAGAATAGCTTAAATTATTTCCACAAAATTGATGATTTTTTATATGATCGAAGAAACGAAGAATATTTAAGAAAATATTTAAATACAGCAAATGAATTAAATAATAAAATAATATGTAATAGAACTGAATTTGAATATTTTGAACAAATATTTGATGCACTTTATACTTATGTAGTTGAAGAGAATGACCATAATTTAAAATTTGAGAAGGATTTAATATGGATTTTTTTACATTATATGTATTACAAGTGTGATATAGGTGAGAAATATGATAAAACCACATAAATATATGGATTTAGAATTTTCAGTGGTAAATGTTAGTAGTTTAATTATTAAAGAACTAAAGGAAACAAAAGATGAGAAATTAAAATATCACGAATTATATAAAAAAATATGTAATGAATTTAATGAAGAAATAAATGAATTATTTCTGGATTCCTTAAATTTTCTATTTGTTTTAGGAGTTATAGGATATAAAAAAGAAAAAGATTTTGTGGAGTTGATTCGATGAAAATTTCTAAGATTTATTCAAATGATGATAAGTTTGAAGATGTTATTTTTAGTGATGGGCTAAATGTAGTTCTTGGTAAAATTTCAAATAAAGAAAATCTTGATTCTGATTCTCATAATTTAGGAAAATCAACTTTAATAGAATTAATTGATTTTATGTTTTTGAAAGAATTAAGGAAGGGGCATTTCTTAAAAGATAATTTTTCAAAGTTTGAAGAACATATATTTTTTATGGAATTAAAAATAAAGGAAGCAAAATATGTAACTATAAAAAGAGGAGTAGCTAACAATACTAAAATCTATTTAAAAATTCATAAGAATAGTAATCAGAACTATGTGGAAGAAGATAATTGGGATTATAGCAAATTGCCTTTGACTTCAAAATTGCCTGAAAGAAACCCTAAGAATATATTAAATGAATTAATTGGATTTAATGAGATTTTACCTTATAATTACAGAAAATATATAACTTACTTTTTAAGAACACAATATGATTATGATAAAGTTTTTAAACTTTCTAAATTTAGAGGAAAAGATAGATCTTGGAAGCCTGCTTTAGCAAAGTTATTAGGATTTAATGGTGAATTAGTAAGAAAAAAATATGATATTGAAAAGGAAATAAATGAAAAAGATAAATTGCTTAAAGAAATGGAATCTGAATTAAAAATAAGTATGAGTGATTTAAATAGATTAAAAACTTTAATGAATGCTAAAAAGAAAAAAAGAGATGAAGTTGCTGAAAAAATTGATAACTTTGATTTTTATTTTAAGGAGAGAGATTTAAACAAAGAATTAGTTGAAGAAATCGAAACTGAAATATCTGAATTAAATACCAAAGAATATAATTTGAAATATGATATTTCTCAAATTAGAGAATCTATAGATAAGCAGACAGAGTTTAACATAGATAGAATTAATAAATTATTTGAAGAGGTAAATGTTCATTTTCCTGACCAACTTAAAAAAAGTTATGATGAATTAGTCGATTTTAATAAAAAAATTACTAAAGAAAGAAGTAATTTTTTAATTGAGAATTTAGAAAAAAAACACAAAGAATTAGAAGGAGTTCTCTCTAGACTAGAACAGCTAAATAATGAGCGGAATGAAATTTTATCTGTATTAAAAGAAAAAGATTCATTTGCAAAGTTTAAAAAGTATCAATTAGAACTAGTTGAAATTGAAAATGAAATAAGTGAATTATCAAATAAACTGGATAATTTAAAAACTTTACAAGATATTTTTGATGAAAAACAAGAACTAAAAAGAGAATTAGATAGTGTAATATCTGAAGAAAAATCTGTTTTTAATTCAAACAATGAGTTGTTCGAATCTATTCAAAATACGTTTACTGAATTGGTAGATAAAATATTAGATGAAACTGCTATTTTGTATTATGAGATAAACAATTCAGATAATATTGAATTTGAAGCCAAAATAACTAGTTTAGATGAAGATGAGTTGACTTCAAAAGCAGATGGATATTCATATAAGAAAATGCTTTGTGTCTGTTTTGATTTAGCTATATTGATTAATTATAATGATAACCGATTTTTTGAATTTGCTTATCATGATGGTAGTTTTGAATCAATGTCTGACACTAAGAAAATTAGATATTTAGATACTATAAGAAATATATGTGAGAAATATAATATACAATATATTTTAACTGTTTTAGAGGATGATATACCTAGAACGAGTGATGGGAAATTATATAATATTAAGGAAAATGAGGTTTGTATTATTCTTGATGATAGAGAAAATGATAAGGGGCGTTTATTTGGATTTAGTTTTTAATTTGAGGGGGTTGTATGTCTTCTAACATTGCTTTACCGACATCTAGTTTGGTACATAATAGTAATCTTAGCGATGACTCATGTGAGATGTTTGGGGTATATAATTGAAGTTACAATACTTAAATGTAAATTGGACGAGCTTTAATGGACGTCGGTAATCCAAGGAACGTTAGTACGCCAAGCAAGTTTGATATTTCTGGCAAAGTGAAGCTGTCTACTAAAGTAGACTTAGGATAACATCGATTATGAGAAATTACAACAAAACCAACGTAAATAGCTCAATGGTAAGAGCTTAAAAGTTCGCCGGCAGAAGGTTTATCTTTACTACCTCACTGTCATTGGTAAAGTGAAGATCGTTGAATGGTTTAAGTAATATTAAGTAGTTGATATATCTGATAACAGTCTTTGCTAGGTAAGGATTAACCATCCACCTATATCGAGTGTTGCGCCTTGAATTGGTAACAATTCAGGTGAAGTGTACA
>NZ_FUWM01000002.1 GCF_900167185.1 Selenihalanaerobacter shriftii | reverse complement strand
AAATCCTCGATCTATTAGTACCAGTCAGCTAAAGATATTGCTATCTGTACACCTCTGGCCTATCTACCTGATAGTCTTTCAGGGATCTTACTAGAATTACTCTATGGGAAACCTTATCTTGGGATTTGCTTCGCGCTTAGATGCTTTCAGCGCTTATCTTCTCTGTACTTAGCTACCCAGCTCTGCCTTTGGCAAGACAACTGGTGCACCAGAGGTACATCCATCCCGGTCCTCTCGTACTAGGGACAGCTTCTCTCAAGTTTCCTACGCCCACGACGGATAGGGACCGAACTGTCTCACGACGTTCTGAACCCAGCTCGCGTACCGCTTTAATGGGCGAACAGCCCAACCCTTGGA
>NZ_FUWM01000001.1 GCF_900167185.1 Selenihalanaerobacter shriftii | reverse complement strand
CGGCACAATAAAAGTGGTATCCCAGGTGTGGCTCCACCGAAACTAGCGTTCCGATTTCAAAGCCTCCCACTTATCCTGTACATATTGTACCAAAACTCAATATCAGGCTACAGTAAAGCTCCACGGGGTCTTTCCGTCCTGTCGCGGGTAGCCTGCATCTTCACAGGCACTACAATTTCACCGAGATCCTTGTTGAGACAGCGTCCAAGTCGTTTCGCCATTCGTGCAGGTCGGAACTTACCCGACAAGGAATTTCGCTACCTTAGGACCGTTATAGTTACGGCCGCCGTTTACTGGGGCTTAAGTTCCAAGCTTCATTCTAAAGAATTAACTCTTCCCCTTGACCTTCCAGCACCGGGCAGGCGTCAGCCCCTATACATCGACTTACGTCTTAGCAGAGACCTGTGTTTTTGGTAAACAGTCGCTTGGACCTGATAACTGCAACCTATTTGGGCTCCAGTGGTAAACACCTTCACCTACTTTAGGCACCCCTTCTCCCGAAGTTACGGGGCTATTTTGCCGAGTTCCTTAACAAGGATTCTCTCGCGCGCCTTAGAATTCTCTTCTCATCTACCTGTGTCGGTTTGCGGTACGGACACCTATCACCTGGTTAGAAGCTTTTCTTGGCAGTGTAGGATTGGTCAGTTCGCCTCCGTAGAGG